>JAAHGR010000009.1 GCA_010672425.1 Symploca sp. SIO2E6 | reverse complement strand
GAGTGAAAAGGGAGTTCTACAATGGTCTATTACCCTGCCACCTCAGGCTCAGCAACAGTTGTACTATCGGTTCACGGTTGAGTATCCGCCAGAGTTTAAAGTTATTGGTTTGGATATGTGAAGTATCAGAAACAAGGGAGCAGGGAACGCGGTAATTTCACCCTGGCTCCACCGCACACCTATCCTGTCACCGGGGCGGGTTTGTCTAACTCGCTTGTCGATACCGAAAGATGGCTGGTGAACCCGCCCCTACGGTATATTTTGTTCTGTCTACCTTTTTAAAGGAGAAAAAGGTAGGGGCGGGTTCGCTCAAAACGCAGGCGATTCAACGATAATTTAGCTAAACCCGCCCCGGCTGATATAGCCTTTACCACAGAATCCCAGTCATCGGGATTGCCTTGGAGCCTTGTTGCAACCAAAGTGTAAGTATTCTACCGAACTTGATATTAGTACTGACTGGCAAAATGCTCTAATAGCAACCGATGGATGAAGATGTAGCCACCACCGACTTTTTGCAAGAATATCAACCGCGTAGTATAGTCGAGGAAGCGGGCATAGTTCCAAGGGATATGGCCATGGCAGTAGAGCACTAACCGCAGATTGAGGTGTTGCAGACAAGCTATGCCTGCAGGACAAAATAGCCCAAACAGGAGTCCCACAAATGCTCCAAGAGTTATGGAAACATTTAACAGGTAAGCAAACACTCCCATTGCCAGCACTCCGATCACAGTAAAGACCATAGTATTTTGAGCTGATTGCCAGATCCCTTGATTTGGTATGGTAGTTGTTTCAATACCACCCCCAGTTAAACCACGCAATAAGACAAAAACTATTCCCGTTCCTAGTCCACTGCTACCATAAATTAAACCTTCTTGGATCGCTCCAGCTGTTCCAGAGATTGAGAGCATGATTAGTCCACTACTGATCCCAAAAATTAGTCCCACAATGAGTCCAATACGTAAACCAATAACGAGGTTATTTTTGGCTTTTACCCAGGACCACTTCAGATGTTCAACTGGTTCTATTTGATTGAGAACTAGCCTCATAATTAGTCCTGCAATTAATCCACCGCCTAGTCCCAAAATTAGCCCACTGGTAAGTCCAACTCCCCTACCTAAAATTAACTCTAAATTCAACCCACTACCTAACCCAATAATTAAGCCACCCATCAGAGCAATACCAATGGCATATATCCATTTTTGCCAGTTAGTTTCTAACCAACTAGGTTGCAGACGCTCAATCAAAAAAACGGTTTGGGATTTCTCCGACATCTGCTTGGCTAACCACCTCAGCCAGCGTTTTGTCTGTTGTTGAGGATAGGGACTATTGCTACCGCGACGCTGAAACATCCTGGCCACATAAGCATCAAACAGATGTTGACGTCGCTGTTCTAAATTATTGCTGGGTAACTCCTCAATCGACATTCCTTGGTAAGCTAAGGTCATAATATTTAGCATTAGAGGAGACTGAGCCAACTCTTGCAGTATGACATCGGTTTCTAAGGCTCTGCTGATTGCCGTTAGTCCGGAATCGGTACTGGCAAAATAATGCTGAATTTGTGATAAGGTCAGTGGTTGTAAGTAAATAGCTGCTTGAAATCGTAGGCGTGTGGGGAGGGCTTCATAGTCCCGGATGCGACTACAAACTACCATCTCCGTTTGTCCATATTCCTGATGGAAATGGTTCAAAGCATCAACGCAGGCTTGCCGCTGTTGGACATCTACTTCATCTAATCCATCGAGTAACAGCAGCAGTTGTTGTTGAGTAACCAAACTCTGACCAATTTCCTGGGACACCTGATACTTAGTATGGAGTTCTTGCACCAGCCACTTAGTAATGGTTGGTTGTTGTCCACTCCAAGAAGAAAGGTTAAATACCACTGGTATCGGTTGGCTCAGATGAGACTGAGTTTGCTCAATCAAGTCACGAGTCAATTCCAAGAGGGTTGTAGTTTTTCCAGAACCCGGTTCCCCTAGAATCAGCAGAGTTCTTCCAACTCCGAGTTCCTCAAATTTGTCTAGGAGGCGAGTACCAGGAGGTAGGGGTTGTTGGGGTGTTTGGGAACTCTCCCACACCAGACCCCAAGGGCTTTCGACGGCATTTATTCGTTCCTCTAACCCTAGTTCAATTAACACTCTGCCACGCAAGGAGGTTTCTAGGACACCTTTAACCCAGTAATTTTTCACCTTATTGAGTAAAATCTGGCGATTCCGATATTCTTGCTGAGAGAGGGGAGTTTCTGGTAAGTTAGGCTGGGGGGCAATAGATGAAAGACCTAATTGAGTAGGAGCCAGTGACTTATTCCCCGCAGCATTAACTGGTACCGATTGGGGAAGCACGGATGACATAGGGACAGTCGCCGTATTAGTATTAATGTGACTCCCCGAAGCCTTCAGTTGCTCCACTGTAGTTAGTGCTTCGGTAGCATTCTTGTAGCGCTGACGGTAATCATAGCGCACCATCTTGTCGAGAATAGCAGCAAAACCTGGACTAACGGGAGCAATATTCCGGCAGGCAGCACAACAAAATTCTCCCCTAGCATCAGTAGGTATTTCCTTGGTTACTGGAAATAAACCAGTTAAGGCTTGCAGGCACATCATCCCCACAGCATAGATATCACTACTGAAGTGAGGTTTACCTGCTAGTTGTTCACTGGGCATATAACCAGGGGAACCGACGGCAACAGTCAAGCTAGTTTCTCCTACTGCAGCAGTTGGGGTTCTTACCTGTTTCACTGCACCAAAATCAATCAGCACAATCTTACCATCCAGGCTACGTCTAATTAAATTAGCGGGTTTGATATCCCGGTGGATAACTTGCTGTTGATGGACAAAGGCAAGTACTTGCAAAATATCCTGCAACAGACCAATTACCTCGGCTTCACTCCAGTGCTTGCCTCGAATAATTTCTTGCCCTAGAGGCCGACCTTCGATAAACTCTTGCACTAGGTAGAACTCTTGGTTTTGCTCAAAGTGAGCCAACAGACGAGGAATCTGGTTATGATTACCCAATTGGTACAAGGTTTGAGCCTCTCTGTCAAAGAGTCGTTGCGCCACTTCCAGCATTCCCTGGTTCGTAACTCTCGGCTGAAGCTGCTTGACTACACACAAGGGTTGGCCTGGTAAATGATTATCTGTTGCCAAAAAGGTTTGACCAAAGCCGCCGCCACCTAAGTGTTTGACGATTTGATAGTGACCTGCCAGTATGGTTTCCATGACACCTTCAGCTGAGGACACTTTATATATAAGCGCATACTTTTACCATGATGAAATAACAATAGCACAAATAGGACTGGCATCAATGCCAGTTCCACCGTGGGAAAAATGTCTATAAAAAGCGAGCAACTATAATTCCCAAATAAAGGCTACAAGCACCAAAAAAAGCACTACCAGCCCAGTAAACTATTGCTAAATGCCAATGCGATACCTTAAGCAAATTGAAGGTGTCTAATTCATAACTGGAGAAGGTAGTATAGGAACCTAAAAATCCCACTGCTATTAATAAGCGCAATTCTGGGGAAATAGGAACCACTCGCTCCAAAGCCAAG
The DNA here is from genome assembly GCA_010672425.1 of Symploca sp. SIO2E6. Classification (GTDB taxonomy): domain Bacteria; phylum Cyanobacteriota; class Cyanobacteriia; order Cyanobacteriales; family Coleofasciculaceae; genus Caldora. The sequence goes on along the minus strand of JAAHGR010000009.1, from coordinate 25,991 downwards.
GTCACAAAAAAGCCCATTAGAAAAGAGCCAGTGAGATTAACCAATAAAGTACCATAAGGAAAACTATTGCCAAACTGCTGAGCACACCAGAGATACAGGTAATAGCGACTCAACGCTCCCCCGATCGCTCCTAGACTTACAGCTAGAGGATGGCGAACCTCTGGCTGCTGCAACATTCCCGGCAGGAAATCTGATGCGATCGCTAGCAGCTCAAGTAAATTTCTCCAATCAAATCTCATGAGAATTTAGAATTTATTGTTGAAGAATAATTAAGTATTATCCCTCCTGCTTGGCATTCTTAACCTATTTAAGGTATTGTAAACAAGTTTTTGCTTCCCCAGCCAATTATGTCACTAGTTGTCCAAAAATACGGCGGTACTTCCGTTGGCTCAGTAGAACGCATCCAAGCTGTAGCGCAACGGGTGAAGAAAACAGCCCACAGTGGGGATTCTGTGGTAGTTGTAGTCTCGGCAATGGGTAAAACTACCGATGGCTTGGTGGAACTGGCTCATGCCATTTCTTCTAATCCTTGCCGCCGGGAAATGGATATGCTGCTTTCTACAGGGGAGCAAGTCTCCATTGCCCTGTTATGTATGGCATTGCAGGAGTTGGAGCAGCCAGCAATTTCCCTAACCGGGGCCCAGGTAGGGATTGTGACGGAAACCCACCATAGCCGTGCTCGGATTCTCCATATTGAAACTGAACGACTCCAAAGGCATCTTCAAGAAGGGAAGGTGGTAGTAGTAGCTGGTTTCCAGGGTATTAGCAGTAGCACTGACATGGAAATTACCACCCTAGGACGCGGGGGTTCGGACACCTCAGCAGTGGCCCTAGCTGCTTCCTTAAGAGCCAATCGTTGTGAAATTTACACTGATGTACCAGGAATTTTAACTGCTGACCCCCGTTTGGTAACCGATGCCCAGCTGATGGCTGAGATTACTGCCGATGAAATGCTGGAATTAGCCAGCTTAGGAGCCAAGGTTCTGCATCCTCGGGCGGTGGAGATTGCCCGGAATTATGGTGTACCTTTGGTAGTGCTTTCGAGTTGGACAGATGATCCTGGTACTAAAGTAATTTCTCCTTTACCTTCACCTCGTTCTACAGCAGGCTTAGAGATTTCCTTACCAGTCTCAGCATTAGAATGCGATACGGATCAGGCAAAAGTAGCCCTATTGCGAGTACCAGATCATCCTGGTATCGCAGCTCAGTTATTTGGGGAAATTGCTGTTCAAGATTTGGATATAGACTTAATTATCCAATCAATCCACGAAAGCAACAGTAATGATATTGCTTTTACCGTCAGCAAAGGTATTCTACAACGAGCTGAAGCAGTATCGGAAGCGATCGCTCCCACCCTAGGCCGCCAACAAACGACTGATCCTGAAACAGCAGAGGTCATAGTAGAAAGGGACATTGCCAAAATCTCGATTACTGGAGCCGGGATGATTGGACGTCCCGGTATTGCTGCCAAGATGTTTGCCACCCTAGCAGCAGCAGGCATTAACATCCAGATGATTTCTACCTCAGAGGTCAAAGTTAGCTGTGTTATTGCTAGCCAAGATAGTGATCTAGCGATCGAGTCTCTGTGCCAAACCTTCCAAATCCCTAGTTCTCCAATCCCCAACTCCCCATCTCTAGTTCCTTATCACCCATCCCCTGTCCGAGGCGTGGCTCTGGATCTTAAGCAAGCTCGTGTAGCAATTCGTTACGTTCAGGATTACCCTGGTAGTGCGGCCAAAATCTTCGGACTCCTAGCAGAACACAACATCAGCGTTGATATGATTATCCAATCCCAACGCTGTCGAGTGATTAACGGTATTCCAACCCGAGATCTGGCTTTCACCGTCTCCCAAGCCGATGCAGAAACGGCACGGCAAGCACTGCAACAAGCAGCACCAATTTTAGAAAAGACTGAGATACTCCTAGATACAGAAATTGCCAAAGTCAGTATCGTGGGAGCCGGGATGATTGGGCAACCCGGTGTCGCCGCCAAAATGTTTGCCGCCTTAGCACAAAACCAAATCAACATTCAAATGATTGCTACCTCAGAAATCAAGATTAGTTGTGTTGTAGCTCAAGACCAAGGAGTCATTGCCTTGCAAGCAATTCACCAGGCTTTTGATTTAGCAGGTAGTAACAAAGTTGAGGTTCCAGTTTAGGTAGGGCTTGCTGAATAAGTAACAAGTGGTTGGTTGCGATTTCTCTTGTTTTTTGCTATTATAACTAATAATAGAGAAAGCGTGCGCCTATAAATACTCTACTTATTAGAGCGAAATCCAACAAAGCGATTGCCTACAGCACTAGCAAAGCTGATAGCATAATTGGTGAGCAATGCGCTTATTGGTAATCACCGATCGCGAACAAGATTGAGGATTGCTATATTGAAGATTGTTATAGCGAGCAAGATTAAAAATTTTAACTCATCCCACGACTAAAGTACGTGGGATGCAAGCGTTAGCAAGTTGTTAGTTGTTAGTTGTTTGTCAAAAAACAAAAAACAAAAAACAAACAACATTTGCGAATGCAAAGCATGGTGAGCAACGCGAGGCAAAGCATGGTGAGCAACGCGAGGCAAAGCGGCGGGCGGCTATCCCTCCCATCCCTGAAGGAATGGGCTTCCCGCCGCTTTCGGTGATTGCAAGCAAGATTTGAGATTGCTATAGTGAGCAATATGTTTGCGCTACGCGCACGCTACGCGATCGCACTACATTCTTTGACTTAATGTTTAATATAATACCATCTCTTGGGAAAAAATTTTAGATAAAAGAATTGAATCAATACAAGCCTGAAGCCCCCAGGTTCTAAAAGAATTTGACTTGTTTATCACTTTATATATAGGCACATACTTTTTCCATTGTAAAAAAATATTAGCAGACAATAATGGTAAATGCAACTGATCGCGCCTGTGGGAGACTCCCAGATCCCCGACTTCTTCAAGAAGTCGGGGATCTAAACACCAGCAATAGTTGCTAAACCAGCCCCATCGTCGTTAATCTATCTGATCTGGATCTATTCCTAATTCTCGCAATCGCTCTGCTAATTTTTCTGCTCTCAATTGAGCCTCAGCAGCTTTTTCGACCGCTTGAAAAGCTTTTTCTTCAGCTTGAATTGCTCTTTCCTCCTGCCAGGGTAAGCATTTACCTGATTGATCCCACCAACGCAACCAATTGCCGGTTCTGAGTAAGTGTTTCCCTTCCCATATTCCCAAATACAAATTTAGTCCCTCAATCGGGTACCGCCCATTGGCATCGGGTTTTTGCTTGCGGTAGAGTTGTCCATCTAGGTGGTATACTTCCAACTTGGCCTTTTCTGGCTTAAAGATTACATAGTAGGGAATCTTCATCACTCGCTCATAGAAAAACCATTTGCCAATGCTGGGATCTGATTCCATCGAGTATTCTCCCCCATCTGTCTCGGAGATAAACTCCATGACGATTAAAGGAACGGCTCCTTCTTTATGGGGAGTATAACTGCGACGAGACTTGAGGGAAGGGATAACTGGACGAACATACATCCAGTCTGGCGCTTTACAAATAGTGTGGTCGTTGATCCTTGCACACAGGGCAAAGTTAGAGACAATCAGAGCATTTTCTATTAATTCCGATTTTGTAGCCAGAGGGTCGGTTAAAGCAGAAGCTAAAGGCGGATGGTCTTGATTTTCCACAGGATCGTCAGGTAGAACAAAGTCATCTGGCAGCAAAGGCCAGGTAATCTGCACAGTAGCAGTGTTGGAGGGTGGGATAGCAACCATAATTTTAGGTGTTAGAGAATTTTCCACTTACGGTGCAAGGCTTTTGAGCCAAAAGATGCAAATGCTCTTTCAGCATATACCAGTTCAATAGTACTATAAACAGTAAGGTGAGCCTTAATTCCCACTTAAAACCTGACATATTCAATAGCTGTTACTTCACTTGCATTGAGGGACTCTTGCCATGACTAACAACGTCCTTGACAACATTGATATGGGTCGATTGGGGGAACTCCTTCAACAGGCACGTACTAGATGTGGTATGACCCAAGCTGATGCGGCTAAGGTCATTGATGCTGCACGTACTACTATGGTTGCGATCGAGAAAGGGGAACGCCGTCTCAAGCCAACTGAACTGATTAAGCTTGCCCGTGCTTACGGACGAGCCGTCAGCGATTTTGTTCAACAACGCCCAGTAGTACAACCTTTCCAGGTTCAGTTCCGAGTAGCCTACCGACGAAATGAGGTTCAAGAGCAGCAGATTGAGCCGGTTATTCTGCGTCTAGAGGAGTTGTGCCAGAATTACCTGGAACTTGAGGAGATTATGGATGCACCACTCCCACAAAATTATCCTCAAGATTATGATGTGACTGGTATGCCTATAGAGGCTGCTGCGGAGAGTATCGCGATCGCAGAACGTCACCGACTTGGACTCGGAGATGGCCCGATTCCTCTGCTCCGAGACATTTTAGAGCAGAGTGTAGGACTTCGCATCTTTTACCTAGAAATGCCACCAAAATATTCCGGGGTATACAGCTACAATCAACAACTCGGTGGGTGCATAGCAATTAATGCCAAGCACCCTGAAGAGCGACGGCGTTGGTCACTGGCTCATGAATACCTTCACTTTCTTGCCCATCGACATCAGCCTGTGTTCGACTATGAGGAGCAGTATCAAAGAAAACCAGAGGGTGAACGATTAGCTGATGCCTTCCCAGACTATTTTTTGATGCCGACGAGTGGCTTGCTTAAACGGTTCAATGATATGTATCAGACCCATGGCAAGTTTACTCCAACTAATTTATTTACTTTGGCTCACTACTATGGTGTATCCATTCAAGCCCTCGTTCATCGATTGGAAGCAATGAAGCTTCTACCATCTGGAACTTGGGAGCGATTAAGCGATCGCGGATTGAAAGTGAGAAAAGTACAGGAGGAACTTGGCCTAGAAGAAATTCCACAACGCACTGATATGATACCAGTCCACTACCAACATCTTGCCATTGAAGCTCTAGATCAGGGTCTTATTACTGAAGGGCGCTTCGCAGATTTCCTAAGGGTTGATCGCCTAGAGGCTCGTCGCATTGCCGAGGTTTTACGAGAGTATTCAAGTGGCATGACTGAGGAAGCTACTGATCTTGATCTGCGCCAAGTAAAGAAATGATGGGAGATTAGCTCAAATTATGAAAATTAATTACTCCCATCTTCTTCTTGATGCTTGCTGTATATTAAACTTGTGTGCTTCGGGTCATCTTCTGGCAATATTGAAAACTATTCCTGCTCAGGTTGGTATCACCCAGGTTGTACAAGAGAGGGAATTAATTTCACTCCGACGCCTTGAGGGCAAGGAGAACAAGGAAGCAACTCAGTTTGAGGAAGCTATTGCACAAGGACTACTCAAAGTTTTTGATTTTAAGTCAGAAGAAGAAGCCGAAACGTTTGTGAACTATGTCTTTGAGCTTAAGGACGATGGTGAATCTGCAACCTGCGCGATTGCTGTTCATCGTGGTTGGGCAATGGCAACTGATGACAAAAAGGCGATCTCGTTTTTTCAAAAGCGGGCACCACACCTCCAGATTTTATCAACCCCAGAAATAATCAAACATTGGTCAGAGGAAACCAATCTTGATTTATTAACCCTAAGTGATGCGCTCAATGCTATTCGGGAAAAAGCACGGTACAAAGCATCTAATAGGCACTTTTTGTACAATTGGTGGGAAAGTGCAATGATACCACCGGGTTAGTCAAGCAATTGAAGATTGAAGATTTTGTAAAAAACAAAAAACAAACAACAAAACGGCGGGCGGCTATCTCTCCCATCCCTTAATGAATGGGCTTCCCGCCCCTTTCGGTGACCGTTTTAATTTTTCAATTCTTTAATCTAAAATCTCTTATTGTGTAACTGGCAAGATGCCAGTTACACAATCAATACCCCCACACCCTCACTACCTGTTCCTTTGCTCCTAACGAATTTTAAATGCGTTGCAAATTGATTAGTTCCTGAATCCCAACATAAACATCATCAACAATTGCTCGATAGATTTGGTGATTATCAACCACATCCTGTTGTGCCCAATAATGGTTAAATTCTAGAGGAGGGCCGAAACTAACCCGAATTGGAGATCTTTTGGGGAAGTACTGACCCTTCGGTAAAGCTTGATAGGTTCCCTGGATGTAAGCCGGAACTACGGGAACCTGCAATTTCATCACTAAGATTCCCAAACCTGGCTTAAGGGGTTGCAATTCACCCATCACTGAGCGAGTTCCTTCTGGAAATAAGAGGATGGATTTTTTCTGGGCAATTAACTGTTGACAAGCTGGTAAACAGTCAAGAAATTTCCCTCTACGCTTAAAGGGAATCATATTTAAGAAATTTTGGCACAACCAGGCTTTAGTAGGGTGATTGAAAAAGTAGTCCTTGGCAGCCAAACTATAAACCTGATTGATGTGTTGTCCTTGAGCTGCGACAATGGCTGGACCATCAAGATGGCTACTATGATTAGCAGCAATAATATAACCTCTATCCGGAGGGAGGTTTTCGAGACCTTGACATTCCAGATTGAACCAATATTTGTAAATTGCTGTACCACTCAACCAAATTAGTTCTTGTACAGTTTGCTGTAAAAATTTTGGAGTTACATTGTCCAGTGGTAATTTAGGATGCTCTGCCAGTAAATCACTTTTGTTAATCATTTTTTTCCTCTATCATCTGCTGTCTATTGAGTTTGTAGACAAAAAGCCTCAACCTATAATCTCTTTTCTGGGCTTTATTTTACCATTTGTTTTTCTGCTGGTTTAGGTATGTCCAAAAAACTATGGTTCATCAAGTAATCAAAATAAGTATGCCAGAGATGTTCATCTAGGGCGGAACAAGTAATGGCAAGATCAACCTCAGACAGGATGTTTAAGGTTTCCTGGCAGCTTATTGGAGGAGACTTCCTCGATTGCATCAACTCCAGAATCGTTAATTTTTCTGTAGACCAACGATTCACTAAGAAAGGTATCAGGGGATAGAGAATATGGCCAGAATCTGGTTTTACTAGTAAATTGAGTTTTTCCAACCATTGTTCTAAGGGCAGCAGCTGAACTTGATAGCCGCGTCCTTGGAGCACCTCAAACAACTGTTGCCAAGGCATCGGCTGGGGATGGTTCAAGTGAAACACTTTACCATTGCACCAGTTTTGCTGGGATAAATAAACAATACTTTGACTGACATAATCGATGGGAGTAAGATCTAAAGACATGTCTATTTCTGGCATGTATCCCATCTGGATAAAACCTTTAACCATGCGCCAGATAATATCTTTAGCATTAACCGTTCCCGTTTGACTATGACCGCCAATAAAACTTGGTCTGTAGATATAAACCCTTAACCCTCGCTCCCGGGCTATTTGCACCAATTTATCTGCTACCCATTTACTTTGAGAGTAACCGAGGTACATGCCTTTTGTACAATCGATGGGGGTAAACTCATCTACTAGGGGTTGTTCCAGAGCTGGGGTATGATAATCAAAAACGGCAGTAGAAGAAATATAGTGGACTGGTTTGGGGTGACTTAAACTAGCTAACCGCAACACCTCTTGGGTTCCTAACACATTGGTAGGTTTCAACAGTTCATAAGAGTAAACATAGTTGAGTAAAGCCCCATTGTGATAAATAGTGTCTACCTGCTCTGCCAGGTTGTGAAACTTCTCTAAACTCAGACCTAATTGTGGTTGGGACAAGTCGCCGATAATTGGTATGATTCTCTCTTGAAAATGGGGCTGCCACAGTTGATAGGATGCCAAATTTTCTTGGATTCTGGTTTTACCAGAGTTAGGCTCTGTTGCCCTTACCAGACAGTAAATAACTGCCTGAGTTTGCTGCAATAGTTCCGCCAACAGAAATGCCCCTAAAAATCCTGTCGCTCCGGTTAAAAAGATTGCTTGAGGTCTCCTGGGAGATAATTCGGTAGTTGAGGTACGGTAAATCGTCGGGTCTAGAACCACCTCTGCCGCCAAATTCAGTTGCGATCGCGACTCATTAAGTGAGAAACTAGCATCTGCAACTCCTTTGGTTGTTACTTGAGTGGCAACATATTGTGCTAAAGCCTTGATGCTAGGTAAATTCCAAATAATAGTTGGTTCAATAGGATGCTGGAGCCAATCTTCTAAATCTTGGACTAACTCCACTCCCATAACTGAATCTATACCATAATCAGCAAAGGCAGCATCACAACTTATGGCTTGAGCATTAGTTTTTACTTTCTGAGCGAGCCAGTTTCTCAGCCAATTTTCAATGGCATCTAGTGGTTGAACATCCCCATTTGTTGCTACCAACTCCTGTACAGGAGTAACAGTGAGAACCTTTGGCTTGCCGTTACCAGAGTTGTCTAGACTCCAGTCGGATGCCTCCTCTAATACTAGTTTCCACTCCCCAACTACATCTAATTGCCCATGGAGAAAACTATTGCGGCAAGCCTGACGCTGAATTTTGCCACTGGAAGTTTTAGGGATACTTCCGGTGCGCAGCAGCGAAATAGCACAGACGGATAATTGATGATCTTCTAAGACAGCTTGGCGAATTTGAGCTGCAATTAAATCTACTTCTCGGTTTCCCTGTTCTTTAACTTGACGACGATTGTGGTACCGACGTTCCACCTCAGCCACCACAACTAGTTGCTCTTCTCCATCAACAACAACGGTAAAAGCCGCACTGGAATTTGCATTAAGAGCAGGATGACTTTGTTCTACCGTCAGTTCGATATCATGAGGGTAATGATTGCGCCCTCTAATAATAATGACATCTTTCAATCGTCCTGTAACATATAATTCTCCATCCAGTAAGAATCCCAAATCCCCTGTTCTTAAAAAGGGTCCAACTCCAGTATCCGCTAAATAAGCTCCAAAAGTATCTTCTGTCAGTTCAGGACGCTCCCAATAACCAGAGGTTACACTAGCACCAGATACCCAAATCTCTCCCACCTGATCTTCTCCACAAAGAGTCAGAGATTGGGGGTCAACAATAATAACATTATGGTTTAAATAGGGACGACCACAACTTACTAGGGCACAACTTCCTGGGACTGAGTTCTCCCTTGCTACTACACGATTTTGCTCTAGGGCAGTTTTCTCCAGGGAGACAATGGTAGGAGGCGCTGTCTTTAAAGCACCAGTAATCAGTAAAGTTGCTTCTGCCATACCATAACAGGGATAAAAGGCACTTCGGCGGAAGCCACAGACAGCAAAGGTACTGGCAAATTTTTCTAGAGTTTGCGCTTTAATTGGTTCTGCTCCATTAAAGGCTACTTCCCAACTACTCAAATCGAGATTTTCTAATTGTTCTGGCTTAATCTTGCGTAGGCACAAATCATAGGCAAAATTAGGTCCGCCACTAGTAGTCCCCCGGTAGCGAGAAATTGCTTGTAGCCAACGAATTGGCTTTTGGAGAAAAGAAACCGGGGACATAAAGATCATGGGAGAGCCACAATACATAGGCTCTAAGATACCCCCAATGAGACCCATATCGTGATAGAAAGGTAGCCAAGATATTACTATTGATAGATTTTGGAAACCACGCTGGATGACAGCACAATTATGAATTAAATTGCTGTGGGAGACCATTACTCCCTTGGGGGCTGTCGTCGAACCCGACGTATATTGCAAAAATGCTAATGTCTCCGGTGTCGGCGCTTCTGATGTCCAGTCTTGAGTCGTGGTGGGTAAAATATCCGTTGCTATCCAGTGCAACTGCTCTAACTCTGACTGATGATTCCAGGTACTGGTAATGGTGTCTAATGTTGCTGCGGTGGTTAGTGCCACTGTGGCTTGAGCATCAGCAACCAGAGAAAGCAACCGAGATAACTTTTGATTCCGTCGAGGAGGGTAAGCTGGAATGGCAACTACTCCTGCATATAGACAGCCAAAGAAAGCCTCAATGAACTCCAGACTTTGAGGGTATAGTAGCAAAGCCCTTGTCCCTGGTTTGCACAACGAGCGCAGCTTAACCGCAATTGTTCTGGCTCGCTCGTCTAACTCTTGGTAGGTTAATTGGTTGGTCTGTGTTTCTCCATTTTGCAAAAAGCTGTAAGCTGTTTTTGTTGGTTGTTCGGTTGCTCTTTGTTGCAACAGTTCGACAAAATTGGAGAATTGGCTTGGTGAGATAGACATGTGCTTGGTCTGCTGGCTGTGTTAGTTAGAATAGGATCTCCCAAAATCACTGAGAACAGTCAATTTCAATACTTTAACAGTCAAATCTTATCACTGTTCCGAATTTCCCTACCTTTATAGATAAAATTTCAGCTTTCAGCTAGGAAACATTTAAATTGCATCTCCCCATCTCCCCATGTATAGCGGTGAAAACCACCAGCAACGTGATCGTAAATGCCACCCATCGCCAAGTCTAATCCCCGTGGCAAATTTTGCTAGCCGCATACTTCGAGCTTTGGCAATGATGAGGGACACAATCAAAGGTAGTGAGAAGATAAAAATAAGCACATGCCCATCCTGACGAACAAATCCATGTTTAAATGTCAACCAGAGTAGGAAGGCTAGACTTAAAGAAAATCCTAAAGAGTTTTCACGAGCCAAGACTCTCAAAAGTGCTAGTACAAATACAACTCCTAACAGAGCACATCTGACTTCCCAAGGAGAAGCAACTCCACTCATTGCACTAGAATAGCCAGATGATACATCAAGAGAGGTTGCGATAAAAGCCAAGAGGGAAGGCTCTGAAGCTAAAACTGTGATTAATAGAGATAAGCTGTATACCCAATAAAATCCTCGCCAACCAAACAGCTGTCTAGTCAAGTTATTGAATTTTGTAGTACGAGTTTCTTCTGTAACTTGGGATAGTTGCTTGCGACTCTGTTGGCGTTCTATAAACCAAGTAGTAGTACCAAAAACCCCAGCTAGAGCAGCACAAATTAATAATTTATGTAAACTTAAGAGAGGATAAGGATTGAGAAATAGGAAAGCTACAGATGTCGCAGCGATGATGGCATCAACTAAGGCTAGAATACTCAGTTCGACATTTGATTGGGAGCGCAGGGAATTATAAAGGTTACCCAATAGCAGTAAAATCAGTGCTCCTACCGTAGAGACTCCTACGGTAAATTTGGTGAGTAAGCAAAAGCCTGCAATTGCACCAAGTCCTAAAGACCACCATCTAATTGACTTGTTGTTCAGGATATTATCCCAAGAGAGGAGAATTAAGAAGGTAAAGATGACGCGGTAGTCGGTGGTAAAGTTGATTAAGTAGGTGAACAAAACACTAATTACAAGAGCCAGCTTTTGTAAGTTAGTTTTTAACTGCCCTAGCTTGGCAACTGTCACTCCCAAACAAGCTAAATGTGCCCCAATCCGAAAAAAGGCGATCGCGAAAAAGTTGTCCTCTAAGGCAGCTCCTTGAACTAAGTAGCCAAAGGGGCCATAGGTGAAAATAATATCTCGTCCAAATATCAGTTTATCTGCTGCTGCGCGGCTGATTCCATAAGTCCAAGATGGATCTAAGCCTACTCCAATCCCCCAAGGTAGGGGCAGAAAGATGATAAAAAGATATACTACTAAAACCGTTATGGTGATGTAGTATAGACCTAACTTCAATAATTTAAGGTTTTTGTTCATTTGATAAGTAGGGAATTGGGAATTGGGAATTGGGAATTGGGAATTGGGAATTGGGAATTTAATACCTAACACCTAACACCTGCCTTCTTACTCTACAATAACTTTTATGTCTCCTTGCAATTTGACAAACTGCTCTCCTTGCTTATCGTATACCCAAGCTTGAATTATATGTTCTCCTAGAGGCATTGATTCAGTTGGGTAATCTATTGCCCAACCGGACAAGGTATACTGTTGAGAGTTAAGAGCTTGGGCAACATCAGGACGAGGGAAAGCAACATAAGCAGTTGTAAAGAAAGACTTTTGGCCTTGATAAGAGAGCAAGACTAACTTCGGTAGCTTTTTTTGGTTCGGTATTACTGCCCATCCAGAAAAGATTAGGCTTTTGGTTTCAGCCTTACTGATTGTCAAGTCATCAGTTAATTGGGGAACTTCCATCGCACCATAAACTTGTGTCGGCGCTACGAAGAAATCTAGGTCTTTGGGGAAGTTTCTAAATTCCATTTTCTCTAGTGCTGCTACATATTGCTTGATCTTCAATGGTGATGTGGTAAACCCCCACAAACAACCACTTGGTGGTGAAGAAGCTTCGATGAAGTGGACTAACTCTAAGCAAGCTTGAGCATTTTGCCTGTGTAGCTGATTGTGTTTTGCATGAGGCACAGCATATAAATATTTGACTATGCTTAAATAGGAAATTATCCCAGCAAATAAGTAAATCAAAAATTTTGTTTGCCACTGAATCTTTCGTTGCTGTGGGCTGTCTGTAATATTTTGCGAGATAAACAGTCGCCATATCTGCAATAAAGAGATGATGAATAAACCAGAGATCGATATATATCTTGAGGTAACTGCTGCCAATTTTAAACTTAATAATCCTGCCGCCATATGGATCGTTGGTAAACCTCTACCGATAGTAATGATCAGAGCAAATAACAAGGGATATAAACCTAGCGATAACCAAGGTGTAGCTTTATGGGTAAACTCGGATTTTAAATTTATTAGGCCATAGACAGCAAAGAAGGCAAAATTGAGGCAGCAAATTAATCCGATAAGTAGGGATTCAATAGAGCCACTTGCTAAAGGGGCACCCAAGAGTGTTAAGAAATAGCCTAAGACCGATAGTGGTTTCTCTAGCAACAGAGAGTAATGATAATTACCAGTGTTGTTGTAGCCAATACCATAAATAATGATTGAACTTACCCAAAGTCCTATCCAGAGGGTCAATCTTCTGGTTTTTTGACATGGATTACCAGATAATCCAATTACAGAGGGCAATAGAGCCAACCAAGATAGCAAACCATGGGCAGCAGAAAAGCTAGCAATAAAACAGCAGGTAGCAGCTAAAGCAAGCTTGATGGTAGTTGTCAGTTTATCGTAATTTGAAGCAATAGTGATAATGCTAAGTAGTACTAAAGTATTAGCCAAAAACCAGACAATACCAAGACCAGATAACCAAATTTCAAACTGAGACCAAGAGAAAATCGTGAAGCAAGTGATCAGATTGGCGACATGCCCTAGCCATCTGTTGTGATCACTTCTAGTAAGCAAATAAAGTTTGTAAATAGCACAAGAATTAATGATTGAAAAGAATATATTGAGCGATAATTCATAATTAATATTCCAGCGAGAAATCAATGCTAAAATTACGATTATGATTTTAGGGAAAATTATGCGATGTTCATTGTGCTGAGCAAAAAAATCATTAAAACTTACTTGATTATTATAGAATTGCTCAAGAATATGAGGTATTAACCATTCATCCCAGATGGGAGCCGTAATGCTAAAATTAGCTACAAACCATACAAGTAGAATAACTGGAATGAAGTATCCCAGGAACAACAGGAACTTACCTTTAGCATAAAACAACACATTTTTCTGCATAAATTTACTGACTACAATGAGTTAGATTAACTCTAATTAACTAAAAGTGAACTTGAACATAGTTCCTAATTTTGCGAAAAAACGCGGAAATTAGTTTGCCAGAGTAATCTTGACTGGGTGAACTACTACACCCTCTATCCCGTTGCCAAAAGCATCTGGGACTACTTTGCGAATGATGTTGTAACTGCCGTTGATGTCGGCGTTGAATTTGATGCCGATGTTCGATTGGTACAACCCACGCTTCACACGACGACCGCTAAATTTTACTCCTAGTTCCTCATGGCTTCCGTACACAGGAATCAAATCTCCATCCAGGAAACTAGCAACCGACGTGTAAGATTCTTCGGTGATGATGACTTTGATGCCAACCAGTTCAGCTTTATAGGTCAACATCTGGATAAATCTTGCATGAGGAACGCTGGTAAAGTTCTGGTTGTTAACCTTACCGATATTGATTCCCTGCTTCCAGTTCTCGTTTTTACCAATCACCAGAGTTGAGATGTTGTTCTCAACTAACTGATTGATAATAAACCGACTGGACTTATGAAGATAGTCGTCAATCTTAAATCCTCGCTTGGTTGATAAACGCTGAATTCTCTTTGATGTTTGACTGTTTCCCTTAAGTTGAGATTGCAGTTTGGCTTTTTTCTTGTTGTAGTAATTGTTAAGTGCCTTAACAGGTCTGCCGTTAATCAGGAAAGGTTTAAAGCCTTTTTGATTTGAAGTTACAGCCGCTAAGTTGTTCAGTCCAATATCTACACCTGCTACTGCTTCACCGCTAACCAACTGCTGAATCGGTTGCTCATAAACCACCTCAACCATGTAGTAATCAAGCCGAGGAACAATTCTTACTTCTTTGATATCCTGCTTGCTGCAAGAAATCATCAGGTTTGTTCCCGATGGCTTAATCCATCCTTTTTTCAGCTCTTTCAAGCTAATAGCCTGTCTGGTGTAAACCAGTAGATTACGCCCTTTCTCTTTATCTTTGTACTTGGGAAGCTTGGGCTTGCCCAGGAATTTGACCGGGTTTTTATCGTATGCTTTATTAGCTTCTTTCCACGCTTTCCAGTTTCTGTCCAAGCACCGAAGAACTTGTTGAGAGACTTTACGAGGTAAAGCACAATAAGACTCCTCTCTTTTCAGACGAGATGTCATGAAGTTGTAGTCGAGGATTTGATTGGTTTTAAAGAAGTGTTGACGAATTTCGTAATTAGCTCGGTTGTAAAGATTTTTCGACTTGAATGCCAAATCATCAATCTCTTTCCCTTCTCGACAACATTTACGAACTACGTGCTTCTCAACAAGTCTCATTGTTTCCATTGGATGGTGCTTTTGCGTAATCCGATAATTTTATAGGGTAATCTTATCGTACTCTGTACTAGCCTATCTGGTGGTGGCTGCAACACCAAGTCTTTATTTAGTTTGGCGCTGTTTTGACTTGGGAGTGATTTTATTGTTGGCGGTGAGTGGCCCATTTTGTCTATTTTTGGCTCCTCTTACGGCTATCCGCTGGTGGCTGCGTCGTGAGAGATGGTCATTATTTCTCCTTTCGGGACTGGTTATTGGCATTGTACTTCAAGGCAGAATTATTGCTATGAGCAGTCGTTCTACTATTGAGAGAATACCCATACCCTTAGGCACAGCTTTGGAGTCCTTGACGAAAATTCTGGCTGGTCAAGTTTTTTTGGGAGCCTTGGTGGGCAAAACCGGCTATGCTGAGGTAGCTTCATCTTACCTGTGGAATTTACTTTTTCTACCAATAGCGATCGCAGGTATTCTAGCTCTCTGCTACGCTTTATTTAAAGCTCCCCTTGAGTTGCGGCTGTTGATCATCTTTGGTATACTCAACTTCGGTACAGCCTTGGGAGTACAAGCAATCAGAGCAGCAGATCCTCTTCCTATCTGGGAAGCAATGAAGTCACCGACAATCGGTCAACGTTACTATTTCCTACCAATGATTGCCTTCCTCACCACCATAGTTTGGCTGATGAGTAGGCAAAACCCTCGTCAGCTAAGGTTAGTTGCCACCATAACTTTGGCTAGCTTGTTGATTGGTATTACCCTAGATTGGCGTCATCCGGCTTTTACTGACCTGAATTTCCCAGACTATGCCAACCAATTGGCAGTATCACCTGCTGGTGCTAAGGTGATAATTCCCATTAATCCACCAGGCTGGTCAATGGAGTTGGTTAAACAAGGGAATGGGGAATAGGGAATGGGGAATGGGGAATTGGGAATTGGGAGTAGTGGCGTGACACACTTAAAATGAGGGAATAGGTAGGTTGGGTAGAGCGATAGCGAGACCCAACAAGGGAGGGAGTTGTGTTGGGTCTCGTTGTCTCGACCCAACCTACATTTTTAGGTGTGTCACGCCAGTAGTGAGTTTTTCTTACATTGATAACGGATGCGATTGTGTCCGTCCTAGATAAGATGGGAAAGCGATCGCTTAAAATAGGCAATAAATCCCCAATTCGACAACTACACTATCAGAGGCTGAATTAGACATCTGTTCAGGATACACTATTCAACAAAGCTACTAATCAGCTCAACCAATGAGCCACTGTATTAATCCCAACTGTCCCGATCCCCAAAATCCTGATAATATACTATTTTGCCAAGCCTGTGGTTCGGAATTGCTGCTGGCAGGACGTTATCGGGTGAGTCGGTTACTCAGTGGGAAAGGGGGATTTGGTAGGACTTATGAAGTGACTCAGGGTAGTACTACTAAGGTTCTCAAAGTTCTGATTAACCATCAACCTAAAGCTATTGAATTATTTGAGCAAGAGGCGCGGGTGCTTCAGCAGCTCAATCATCCGGGGATTCCCAAGGGAGATGGATATTTTACCTTTCTACCCAGAAACAGCCAGCAACCCCTCCACTGCCTGGTGATGGAGAGGATTGAAGGGTTGGATTTGCAAGAGTATCAGCAACAGCGGCAATATCGTCCCATTGATCAGCAGTTAACTCTAGAATGGCTTTTACAGCTAGCAGAGATTCTGGATGAGGTGCATCAGCAGCAGTTTTTCCATCGGGATATCAAGCCGTCTAATATTATCCTCAGAGCAGATGGGCAGTTGGTGTTGATTGATTTTGGTACAGTGAGGGAAATTACTGCTACCTATAGGGTGAAACAAAAAGCCGGGCAGGTTACCGGGGTTGCTTCGATTGGTTACACACCCCCAGAACAACTTAATTATCAAGCAGTACCCCAGTCGGATTTTTTTGCTTTAGGACGCACGTTTGTTTTTCTGCTAACAGGTAAGCAACCGACTGATTCAGCAATCTATGACCCTCTCAATGATGAGTTATACTGGCGTAGTCATATTCCTCATATTTTGCCTGAATTAGCAGACTTTATCGATGAGTTGATGATGCGTTCCGCTAGTCAACGTCCCGCAGATACTCAGGTAATTTTACAACGGTTGGCAGAAATTGGCCAGATACTTAATCCTCCTCCAAGTCCAAGTCGTCAAGCACTTCAGGTAGCAACTACAGTGCCATTGTCTCCACCAAGGCAGTCTGTACCACCACCATCAGGAAAGACTGCAACTTCTGCAACTGCCACTGGTGGGTTGACAAGAAGGCAGTTGATTAAGGTGGCTGGTTGGGGTGGTGCTAGTTTGGTGGGAGGGGTAATTGTTTATCAAGCTTGGAAGCGTAAACCGAGAGAAATCAACCTCCAATCCTTTGACTTTGAGGTAGTAACAGTAGACTCCCAAGGTAAGGAAAATAGCCGCAACCGTCGCCAAGCCACGTTTTTTGCCGAAGACTTGGGTAATGGAATCATGCTGGAAATGGTAGCAATTCCTGGTGGTACATTTATGATGGGTTCCCTAGCTACGGAGAAGAAGCGAGCCAATGATGAAAGTCCTCAACACTCAGTCACAGTTAAACCATTCTATCTGGGTAAATTTACCGTAACTCAGGCACAGTGGAAAACTGTAGCAACCTTACCTCAAGTTAGTCGCCATTTGGAGACTGAGCCATCCCACTTCAAAGGTGATAATTTACCAGTAGAGCAGGTATCCTGGTTTGATGCTGTCGAATTCTGTGCCAGACTCTCAATCAAAACTGGACGTAATTATCGGCTACCCAGTGAGGCAGAATGGGAAAATGCCTGTCGCGCTGGCACTACTACCCCTTTTCACTTTGGAGAGACGATTACCACTAATTTGGTTAACTACGACGGTAACTACACCTACGGTTCTGGTTCCAAGGGAGAGTATCGACAGAAAACTACCCCAGTAGGGAGTTTTCAAGTAGCCAATGATTTTGGTTTATACGACATGCATGGTAATGTCTGGGAATGGTGTGAGGATCATTGGCATGACAATTACAATGGAGCACCAAGGGATGGGAGTGCCTGGTTAAAAGATAATGATCATGATTACCGTCTGTTGCGCGGTGGTTCATGGCTCCTCAATCCGTGGGGTTGCCGTAGTGCGGATCGCCACAGGTACTCCCCAGACAATTGGTACGCTAGTATAGGTTTTCGAGTTGCTGCTTCTTAACAGGGCGTATGCAATACGCCCCTACAAATGTGGCGTGTGGATTAATGGGATGCGGTAGGGGCGCACCGACGTGCGCCCTCAATACTTGCTCATCTGAAATCTACAATCTCATCTTGAGAGAGCAAAGGTAAAAACAGCTTCCCTTCCAAGCTTTCTTCCCTTATATCATGTCCGGTTGAATACTTACACTTTGGTGGAAACGAGGCAGGAGGCAGGAGGCAGGAGGGAAGAAAGAAGGTTGCAAGGTCGAAGGGAATTATAATTAATTATCCGGACTTGATATTAGATCTTCTGCCTTGGATCCTTTAACCCACCCCATAGTCACTCAATTCACGCATGAAAGGAGGATAAAAACCGAGCACAATATCTTGTTTAGGTACACCCAAATCGACTAAATCTGCTGCAATATCATGCTCCGTTGAATTGTAAAAAATCCAGATTTTCTCATTCCGAATATCGAGATGCATTGTACAATGATGAACCCAACGCTTATCCAGCCAACCTAGATCTACAATTTGGTAGTGATTGCGCTGCGTATCAAAGATAGTTTCAACCTCAAACTCACCATAAGCTGGCTTGACTTCTGCGTAACCCATCAACAATTGCTGCACAATGCGTTGATAGTTCGTTAATTTATCCTTTAGTGCTTCCATAACGATCCTTAGCCACAATAGAAGATCCGCTCTAGAGGTGTCATTCAAACCTATCACACGAAGTGAAGGAGCGATCGCTAATCCCGGTGAATGATGGTGGGCATTGCAAAGGAATCATATCGAAGCTGTTCTAGATTACTGACAATGCCCACCCTACGGTTGGAGAATGGAGATTTGTATGAGTATAAAACCCGACTTCGCTACTATGACCATAATTGAACTTCGAGCCTATGTATTAGAACACCGGGATGATGAAGAAGCATTACATATCTACCTGGATAAGCTTCATGCTAAAAATCCCGATTCACGAGTATATAAACCCGAAGACGATGTAGCAGAAGCAATTTCAGAATATTTAAGGAACAGAGGATAAGAGCTTTCCTCTTATGGTGGGCATTGTTAAGGAATCATATCGAAGTTGTTCTAGACTGCTGACAATGCCCACCCTACAGTTTACTCTGGTTTGCGATCGCCTTCAGCACCAGCGAAGTTGAGCACCATAATATATGTGCCCACATTTTTCCACTATAAAATAGTATCATACAATTGACACCAAAGTCAACTCAATTCCGATGTGCAATCTACTTGCAGAGCAAGCTTGCGCTATCGCATCCTAAAATAGCTGAGGACTTACACAAATAGAACAAAACAGTCCAGCTTCTTTTTTCCCCGATATGCTTTATAAGTTCGACTTCCGTCCTTACCGCCGTCCCTTTGTCCGTCCCCTCGCCACTAGTCACGGTAATTGGGAGGTTAGAGAAGGAATTATCCTCCGCCTTACTGATGAAACTGGAAAAACGGGTTGGGGAGAAATTGCTCCAATTTCCTGGTTTGGTTCCGAAACTCTAGAACAAGCCTTGGATTTTTGCCAGCAATTGCCACCTCAAATTACCACTACAGATATTTTCTCCATACCTGCTATCCTTCCCGCCTGTCAATTTGGTTTTGAATCAGCTTGGGAATGGTACGGAAGGCAGGAGGCAGAACCCACCCCTAACCCCTCCCAGGAGGGGAACCGGAGGCAGAACCCACCCCTAACCCCTCCCAGGAGGGAGACCGGAGGCAGAAGGCAGGAGGGAAGAGTGAAACCCTGTAGAGACGTTGCATGCAACGTCTCTACAGGGTGGGACTTAACAGGGGTATCTATGCCAGATTTGGTATTACCCGATTTCTGTAAGAAGTTTAGTTATCTCCTTCCAGCCGGAAAAAGTGCTTTATCCGCATGGCAGACACCTTGGCAACAGGGATATCGCACCTTTAAATGGAAAATTGGCGTCACAGCTATGGCAACGGAACTGAAATTGTTTAACCAGCTGTTGCAAGAATTACCGCCATCTGCTCAGTTGCGGTTGGATGCCAATGGGGGATTGAGTGAGCCAATAGCACATCAGTGGCTGAAGGCAGCTGAGGAAGTGGGAATTGTGGAGTTTGTGGAGCAACCTTTACCTCCAGAGCAATTTGACTTGATGCTGAAGATGGCTCACCAATATAAAACCCCCCTTGCTTTAGATGAATCTGTGGCAACTCTTAACCAGTTAGAAGTTGCTTACCAAGGGGGATGGCGGGGAATTTTTGTGATTAAACCCGCGATTGCGGGTTCACCTCAACGCCTCCGGGAGTTGTGCCAAGTCTACCAACTTGATACAGTATTTTCCTCAGCTTTGGCAACTGCGATCAGTACCCAAGCGGCTCTCCAACTAGCAGCGGAACTATCTAATCCTCAACGGGCTGTAGGTTTTGGTGTCAATCACTGGTTTACTGAAGATGAGGAAACTTGGCTTGAAAAACTGTGGAACAACCATTAACTTACCTCCAACAACGTGCTGGTGAAGATTGGCTGATTGGTTACGACAGCCACCAATTTCACTGCCTTACCCAGCAGTTATTTGAGCAATTAGTAGAGATGCGGAGAAGGGAGGACACGGAGACGCGGGGACGCGGAGACACGGAGACGCGGGGACACGGAGACACGGAGACGCGGGGACACGGAGAATTGACATCCCACCTTGTATTGAGTTTACCCCTCAAAATTCTCCTAGCAGAGGAAAATCCCTGGGAGTTTCTCGCTGCTTTCCTCGCTGCTGTCTCCGCTAATTGCCCGGTTTTTCTCGGCAATCCTCACTGGGTTGAACGGGAATGGCAACAAGTATTGGATTTAGTCCAACCCGACTTAATTTTTGGTGGTAATCTGGCAGGAGGCAGGAGGCAGAAGGCAGGAGGCAGAAGGCAGAAGGCAGGAGGCAGGAGGCAGAAGGCAGAAGGCAGAAGGCAGGAGGCAGAAGGCAGGAGGCAGGAGGCAGGAGGCAGAAGGCAGAAGGCAGAAGGCAGAAGGCAGAAGGCAGAAGGCAGTTTTGATGAAAAAATTTTCACCATCATTAATGAAAATCAATCTCTGTGTCTCCCCGCGTCACCGCGTCCCCGCGTCCCCGCGTCAATCTTCATCCCCACCGGAGGCTCTTCTGGTAAAATCTGCTTTGCAGCTCACAGTTGGCAAACTTTAATGGCATCTGTGGCTGGGTTTCACCAGTATTTTGACCAAAAGCCGATTAACTCCTTTTGTGTCTTGCCTTTATATCATGTCAGTGGTTTAATGCAAT
Organism: Symploca sp. SIO2E6; assembly: GCA_010672425.1. GTDB lineage: Bacteria > Cyanobacteriota > Cyanobacteriia > Cyanobacteriales > Coleofasciculaceae > Caldora. The sequence continues at coordinate 4,778 of JAAHGR010000009.1, read as the reverse complement.
TTTTGCGCTCTTTGAGTACTGGTGGACGTATTGTAATTATGCCTTTCAAAGCTTTGACAGGAGGCAGGAGGCAGGAGGCAGGAGGCAGAAGGCAGGAGGCAGGAGGCAGGAGGCAAGAGGCAGGAGGCAGAAGGCAGAAGGCAGGAGGCAGGAGGCAGGAGGCAGAAGGCAGAAGGCAGGAGGCAGAAGGCAGAAGGCAGGAGGCAGAAGGCAGGAGGCAGGAGGCAGAAGTCAACTCCCCTTCAATACCCAATACCCAATACCCAATACCCAATACCCAATACCCAATACCCAATACCCAATACCCAATACCCAATTCCCAATTCCCAATACCCAATTCCCAATTCCCAATTCCCTACTCAGATATCGACCCCAAAGAGTTTTTCCTTTCCCTAGTACCAACCCAGCTAGCAAGGCTGATGAGTTTGGATGCTTCGGCTTGGTTATCCCGCTTTCGGACAGTACTTTTAGGAGGTGCGCCTCCTTGGAATTCCCTCTTAGAACAGGCAAGACGGTGTAAAATTCCCTTAGCTCCTACCTATGGTATGACTGAAACTGCCTCTGGAATAGTTACCCTGAAACCAGATGCTTTCCTAGGCGGTAACAACAGCAGTGGACAGGTATTACCCCATGCTCAAGTAACTATTCGCAGTACCACAGGGGAAACCCTTAAGGCTAACCAAACTGGTATGATTACCATTCAGGCAGATTCTTTGGCATTGGGCTACTATCCCCAACCAGAAACCCTCAATCCCCCATCGACTACCCCCAATTTCCCAGCAGATGACCTGGGATTTTTCGATGAGCAGGGTTATCTACATATTATGGGGCGTCGCAGTAAGAAAATTATTACTGGTGGAGAAAATGTCTTCCCTGCTGAAGTAGAAGCTGTGATTCAAGCCACAGAATTGGTTAGAGATATTTGTGTCCTTGGTATACCTGATGACGATTGGGGACAAGTGGTAACAGCAATTTATGTTCCTCATGCTTCGACTGTCTCCCCTCAGTTACTGGCAGCAGCGATAGAGGATAAGTTGAGTAACTATAAGCGCCCTAAACATTGGATTTCGGTAGCTAAGTTGCCACGTAATGCTCAAGGAAAAGTCAATTATGAGCAGCTTCAAGCAATGGTTAATGGATGTTTGACAATATAAAAAAAGCGATCGGTGATTTAAGTATAGTTATTGCTGCCTTGTTGTTGGCAATAATCTTTTTTATAATCTTCAACTATTCTTCAAATCGAGTGATATGGCAGTCTTGCCAACCAGCAACAATCAATTATAATTCCAATTACAATTACTGTTTTTCAGTGATTGAAGGTGGTTTTAAGCTAACTCTTTACCCTTACCAGCTCAGTCGAATCTACTATCTGTTCATTGGTCTCAAAGAAACAACGCCAACTTATGGACATTCTAAAACCTATTCTTTTACTTATGAAGCCGACAAAATGGATGAATATATTAATAAATCTCAGGTAATATGGGCTAACAATGGTTTGACTTTTGTCGAGAGTTCAGGACACCGTTTATTTTTTCCAAAAGAATTATTTTTAGGAGTTCGTTAAGATGGGGAGATGGGGAGATAGGGAAAGCAATTTATTTCTAGAGCATATTACCTATTTTGGTATAGCAAAATAAAAGGTTGTGCCCACACCCAGCTCAGATTCTACCCAGATTTCTCCTTCATGCCGCTCAACAATCTTCTTACAGATAGCCAGACCAATACCAGTACCAGGGTAGTTATCAATAGTGTGTAAGCGTTTGAACATTTTAAAAATGCGCTCAAAATTCTGTTTTTTGATACCAATGCCATTGTCATGAACTCCAAAAAGCCATTCACCATCTTTTGATTCTACCGAAATCTTAATCCGAGGGGGAACCTCAGGGCGGTGAAATTTAATAGCATTGATAATCAGGTTTTGGAACAGCTGTGCTAATTGCACGGAATCCCCCATTACTGTTGGTAAGGAATCATGAGTAAGTTTGGCATCAGTCTCAGCCACCATAATATGCAAATCTACCAGCACATCTTCTAGTACAATATTACAGTCAGTCGGTTGAAACTCTCTAGCTGCTGTTCCTAGACGAGAATAGACTAGCAAATCCTTGATTAGCTGGCCCATTCGAGCTGTCCCATCTAAAATGAAAGCAATACACTCCTTCACCTCAGCATTGAGAGAGTCCGGATAGCTTTCTACTAGTAATTGTGTAAAGGAACTTACTGCCCGCAGTGGTTCTTGCAAATCATGGGAGACAATAAAGGCGAATTGCTCTAATTCTCGGTTAGATTGTACCAACTCCTCATTCAATTTTTGCAAGCGTAGATTTTGCTGCTGCAATTGCTTTTGCAGACGAACAATAGTCAGTTGATTTTCAACACGGACTAAAACTTCTTCCATCTGAAATGGTTTGGTGATGTAGTCTACTCCACCGCTAGCAAAAGCTTTTACCTTATCAGACACCTCATGCAGAGCACTTAAGAAAATTATGGGAATCTCCCGAGTTCTTTGATTAGCTTTGAGCTGTTCGCAAACTTCATAGCCATCCATTTGTGGCATTCTAATGTCCAGCAAAATCAAATCGGGAAGTTCATCAGAAACTCCAAGTAGAGCCATTGAGCCTGAGATAGCACACTTGACCTCATACCCTCTAATACTCAGTCCCATAGATAAAAAGCGCAAATTCTCCGGTGTATCATCAACAATGAGAATATTTCCCTTCATCACTCCAAAACTTTTGTTGTTAAACTGATGATTACGTCATAGCGAAAGTCTGTTGCCAAATTAGCGATCGCTTGAGCTAGGTAGTCATATTCAGTAGGGATTTGTTCTATAGCTTGGAAAATCCCTTTAGCGTCAAGTTTGGTAGCAGCTTGATGTAACTGACCTACCCATTCAGTAGGCATGGCACTCAAGTGTGAAGTTTTAAGAACGAAGTCCGAAGTAATCTGCTCATTCTTCATCCTGCTTAGTTCATCACTTTCCTCATAGATATAGCATACCCCCAAATGTTGAGCCATTTTGGCAAAGATTTCCTCTATCCGAAAAGGCTTACGTACAAAGTCATCACAACTAGCTGACAACAACACTGCTCGCTCCTCCTCAAAGGAACTGGCAGTTAAGGCAATAATTACGGTTGTTATTTGTTGTTGGTTGTTGGTTGTTTGTTGTTGGTTGTTTGTTGTTGGTTGTTGGTTGTTTGTTGTTTGTTGTTTGGGAATTGGTATATTTAGTTCCTCCTTGTCTCCCTTGTCTCCGCGTCTCCGCGTCTCCGCGTCCCCGTGTCCCCCTCTCCCCTTCTCCCCTTCTCTAACCTTAATACATTTACTGGCTTCATAACCATCCATCACCGGCATCCGCATATCCATCCAAATCAAGTGCGGTTGCCAACTCTCCCACACATTTACTGCTTCTTGACCATTTGAGGCTTCTTGTACCTGAAAACCTAGAGGAGTAAGTAGCTTAACTAATAGCTGGCGATTTGTTAAGCGGTCATCCACGATTAGGATACGATACTTGGGTTGGTTAGGGGCTAAGGCAATCACCCGTCTTTGGTTTAGCTGATTAGTTTGTCTGTCAGTCCCGTTAGTTCTAAATACCTGGATATCAAACTTAAAAATGCTTCCCTTACCCGGTTGACTACTAACAGTGATGTCACCTCCCATCAACTGGACAAATTGGCGGCTAATGGGTAAACCCAAGCCAGTACCTGAGAGAGATTTTCTACCAGTTTCAGTTTGAACAAAGGCTTCAAATAAATTGTCCATCTCACAAGCAGCAATGCCAAGACCAGTGTCTTCTATTTCAAAGCGCAGACAATCTACTAATGCTTCAGGGTAATCTTGCTCCTGCAAGGTTTTTGCTAAAGTCCCATGGCAATCCACCTGCTCTAATTTAGTGCGCAAGTTAACACCGCCAGATTCCGTAAATTTGATGGCGTTGCTCAAGAGGTTAATCAACACCTGGCGTAATTTCTTCTGGTCAGTTTTGATATATTGGGGAACATTGATCGAACAGTCAAAGATGAGCTGTAATCCCTTAGACTCAGCTTTGAGTTGAAACATATCTTCTAAGGTATCAAGCAGGTAATACAGATCAAAACTGATGGGATTGAGGGTGATTCTACCTGCCTCAATTTTAGACAAATCCAACACGTCATTGATCAACTCCAGCAAATGCTCACCAGAACGATTAATGATTGCCAGATTTTCCTGCTTCTCTTGCGTGGTTAATGGCTGGTAGATCATCAATTGAGTCAAGCCGAAGATGGCGTTGAGGGGGGTGCGCAATTCGTGGCTCATGTTGGCAAGAAATTCGCTTTTAGCAGTATTAGCTACTTCCGCTGCTTCCTTGGCTTGTTTGAGTTCGGTAGTGCGTTCCTCTACTCTAATTTCTAGCTGCTCGAAGGACTCTCGTAACTGCTTTGCCATTTGGTTAAAAGATTCAGACAGAGTCTTGAGCTCATCAATGCCTTTCACCTCAACTTGTTGGTTTAATTCCCCACTGGCAATGGCTTGGGAAGCCTGACTCAAACGGAGAATAGGTTTAGTAATCCAACCAGAAGTGAAGATGCCCAATACCGTAGCTACTAACAATGCCGCTAGACACAGAGCAATGGTGATGCGAGTATTGGCATGGATTTGCTCCATGAAGTCGGCTTCTGGAATCAAGACTACAATCAACCAGTCTAAATCCAGATGCGGCTCCAGAGGAGTAACTGGAGGAATTGCTTTGCTCCATTGATTTTAAAATCAAGTTGTTGAGTGTCTTTAATCTCGCT
>JAAHGR010000899.1 GCA_010672425.1 Symploca sp. SIO2E6 | reverse complement strand
CTTATGATGACTTGGTGCAAGAAGCCCTGAGTATGATTCCCACCTATGCACCCCAATGGACTAACCATAATCCTTCCGATCCCGGTATTACTCTTATTGAACTGTTTGCCTATTTAACAGAAATGCTACTGTATCGGCAAAATCGGGTAACAGATGAGAATCTGCGGATGTTTTTGAAGTTGCTCAACGGACTATATTGGGAGCAGACGCAGGATTTACCGCAAGAAGTGGGATTAGCAATTTCAGGAGTGCGCCAGCGTTATCGTGCAGTCACTTGTGAGGACTTTGAAGAATTAGCCACAGAAGCGGATACTAGAATAGCTAGAGCTCATTGCGTACCCAAGCGCAATTTAGAATCAGACCCCCTCAATCAGTATGGAGAAACTCCCGGACATATTAGCATTATCATTGTTCCTGGTCTAGCGATCGCGCCTAAGATCTTCTTCTTCGATGGAACCTATACCAACTATACCCAGACAACACAAGTAGACAATGAAACACTTCTAGATCTCAATACCACTCCCGAACATTTTCTCTATGTCGGACTAACGACAACCTTTCCCTCTGTTGAATTTCGGTTTGGGACACCTGGTAGCAATTATCAACTCAAAATTGAGTATTTTAATGGCGTCGAATGGATAGAGATGACCAATGTGCGTCACTCTCTAACAGATCAAACCGCCAATTGGAGTGAAAATGGTTTAATTCAGTTTAATAGTCCTGATAACTGGAAACCAACTGAGATCAATAGCATATCAGGATACTGGTTAAGAATTTCCACTGAGACAAACCCAACTCAAGTAACACAAGTCTTACGAATTCAGCCTCAGCATGACTTGAAGCAGGTTGTCAAAGACTATCTTGAACCTAGACGTTTACTAACTACCGCTGTTCATGTTGTCGAACCCCGCTATGTCAAGATTCGGGTGCAATTGACTGTATTTCTGCAGCAGGATGCCTCAGAAGCAGATGTTCAATTACGAGCCGTCAAAACTCTAGAAGATTTTTTCGATCCATTAATAGGAGGAGACGAAGGCAAGGGATGGCCTTTTGGTCACGATGTTTATTTTTCTGAAATTTATGAACTACTCGATCGCTTACCTGGAGTTGATTATGTCACAAAAACTGAGGAAGCAGAAACACAACAACAACTTGATGAATTGCAACTAATTGATGAGTTGGTAGGTAGTGAACCTGAGCGACTCATCCGCAATGCTAACGAAGAACTCATTGGGATACAAATCAAATCCCATGAACTGGTTGAAGCTGAGATTGATTTAATAGTCCAATCCTCCCTAACATCAGAGCTTGACTAAAGCAATTGAAGATTGAAGATTGAAGATTGAAGATTTTAGATTTATTCCATAAATAAATTCAGGAGCCTATAACCATTTTCAATCTAGAATCTAAAATCTAAAATCTAAAATCTAAAATATTTCTGGTCACTACCATCTTGAACTATAAGGAGAAAGCTAATGTCATCTAGAGCCACGCGATCGCCAAGTCAACTTTTAGATTATCTCCCCGAACTTTATCATACCGAGCCCTTTATCGGCCAATTATTGCTAGCTTTTGAAAAAATATTATTAGGTCTTCAGGATGATCTGGAATTTCCTCCTTTGAACAAGGAGATCAAGTTCCAACCTCAGGGTTTAGAAACAACTATTGCCGAAATTGCTACCCTTTTCGATCCCCAAGAAACACCAAAAGATTTTTTATCCTGGCTAGCTGGTTGGACAGCTTTAAGTCTCCGAGCAGATTTAGAAGAAGGAGTACAGCGTGATTTTATTGCCAGCATCGTTCAACGTTATCGTTTCCGAGGAACCAAAGAAAACCTGATACAACTGCTGAAAATTTTTACTGTTGGCGAACCTACTATTAAAGAACCCGTGGTTTCAGCCTTTCAGGTTGGTGTATCTTCAGCTGTTGGTCAAAATACCTACGTCGGTGGTGGACCTGCTCATTTCTTCGAGATTACCATTGCTCTATCACGAGACTCTCCGCAAGAACAAGCAAAGCAAGAGGCCATAGCTCGTTCTATTATCGAGCTAGAAAAGCCTGCTCATACCTATTACCAACTCAACATTGAATTTCCCAGTATGCAAATTGGTGAACATTCAACAGTAGGGGTTGATACGTTGCTGGGAATTGCTGCGAAGACGAAAACTGACAATTGAACTGGAGATAACAATTATGGCTGAAATTAAACGCCTGAACTATTTTACATCCCAATTTCTAGTAGAAAAGGATTTTAAGGACGAACAAGCCTATCATCGCCGAATGCGCCATCTGCATAATAGATACCTACATACTTGGGGTGTGGTGGAAGGATTAGAGATTACTAAATCTGGAGATCAACAAGTCTCAGTGAATGCTGGGATAGCTATTGATAGCAACGGTCAGGAAATTGTAGTTCTTGATGAACAACCTACTGAGATTAAAACGGTTAGTTTAGCTGAATTTGACGCAGGAAGTACGATTTATATTACCATTGCAGCTCAAGACTTTGAGGATGAGCAAGACCGCTATACCTTGGGGAGTGAAATTAAATATACTCGTACCACTGAGCGTCCTCAACTGGAAGCAAGGAATACGCAACCTGCTGATGATGGTGTAGTGGTTCTCCTAGCTGAGGTAAAACTGGATGGTTTAAAGATTTATTCCATAAATAAATTTAGTGGCTTGTGACTGTTTTATTCTACAATCTAAAATCTAAAATCTAAAATCTAAAATTTCTCTGGTCAGGTATCTGCAGTAGCGATAGCGAGACCAAACCTAAATTTTTGATTTTGTCACGCCACTACAAGTCGTATTATAATAAATGCATTTGTCTTCAATCCTGATCTTATCGCAATTTTCGCCAAGCGTGAGGTAAACCCAACTTTCACAGCAGCCAATT
>JAAHGR010000898.1 GCA_010672425.1 Symploca sp. SIO2E6 | reverse complement strand
CTGATGATCGAGAGAGTTGCTTAGGCCGCTCTCTTTTTGTTTTTTTCAGGGAAAATTTTCGGCAAGGGGGTGACACCCCTCACCCCTAGATGATATATTTAGGTTAAGTAGATGCACCCTGATGATCGAGAGAGTTGCTTAGGCCGCTCTCTTTTTGTTTTTCTCAGGGAAAATTTTCGGCAAGGGGGTGACACCCCTCACCCCTAGATGATATATTTAGGTTAAGTAGATGCACCCTGATGATCGAGAGAGTTGCTTAGGCCGCTCTCTTTTTGTTTTTTTCAGGGAAAATTTTCGGCAAGGGGGTGACACCCCTCACCCCTAGATGATATATTTAGGTTAAGTAGATGCACCCTGATGATCAAGAGAGTTGCTTAGGCCGCTCTCTTTTTGTTTTTCTCAGGGAAAATTTCTAGCAAGGGGGTGACACCCCTCACCCCTAGATGATATATTTAGGTTAAGTAGATGCACCCTGATAATCAAGAGAGTTGCTTAGGCCGCTCTCTTTTTGTTTTTTTCAGGGAAAATTTTCAGCAAGGGGGTGACACCCCTCACCCCTAGATGATATATTTAGTTTAAGTAGATGCACCCTGATAATCAAGAGAGTTGCTTAGGCCGCTCTCTTTTTGTTTTTCTCAGGGAAAATCTTGGAATGAGGGGTATCACCCCTCATTCCAAGATGATATATTCAACTGGAGTTTAGTTCCTGGTGCAAAACTCCAGTCATAAAACGATGATAATTGCTGTTGGAGCAACTAATTTCATAGTAAAGTATAGCTCTTGACACTCCATGCAGCAAGCCCTACCTAATACCTAACACCTAAAAACGACTCAGGTGGAGCAATATCCGAGCCAGCTTTAACACCAGTATTGCTAGATTGCAGACCAGGTTTGGTATCTGGTATGATAGTTTCATCTTCAGTAGAAACTGATACCCCAGAGGAATTATCTGACTCAGGCTCAGCGAAAAATTTGGAGAATGATTGGTTCGACATCAAACTCAATCCTCCCACAGCTCCAGCAATGAGGGCTGTGTAACCGAGATACATCTGAACTGAATTCAACTGCAATCCCTCTGAATCTAATGGCTGTTGAGACCAAGAAGGAATCACGGATTTGACCGGGTCTGGTGCTGGTAAAGAAGCTGCCATTGCTACACCATCCAAACCCAAAGCTTGACCAAGCCGACGGATAAAACCCCGAAGGTAAACATCTTCTGGCAGCTTTTCTAAATTACCAGCTTCTAAAGCATTAATGATATGAATTGGTACTAAGGTTTGATTATGAAGTTGGCGTACACTGAGGGAGAGGGATTGACGTTTTTGCTGTAGTTGTTGAGCAATTTCTAACAACAGCTGATCTCGCTCTGGTTCTTTTTGTTCCGGTAGTTTCTGTTCAGTAGATTCTTTGCTTAATCTGGTATGAGCAATGGCTCTAGCAATTAAACTAGGTTGTTTAGTTGTCTCAACGGGACTGCTAGCTTCTTCAACGAGGGTTGTCTCAATTGCTTGCTCCACCTTCATGGGCTCCTTCTCTTGTGCCTGGGGAGAATCTGAAAGATCTGAGTTAGCTTGACCTTTGTCCTCGGAAGCAACAGGAACAATGTTATACTGTCGGGCTAACTGCTGGAAAGTCAAACGGACAGCTTCTCGTCCCACTGCCTTAACAAGAATTTGGGCAGCGCTAGCAGCTTCTCCCAACATAGTTTCCAATCCAGCCTTGGTGCGGTGGTAAACTTCGCTATTGAGCAGTTCAACTTCTATTTGCTCCAAAAGAGAACGTAATCCCTCTTGAGACACTTCAATGGCAGGGTTTGGAAGTGCAGCATTACTAGACATCGGTTGCATTACCATAGCTTTCTCTTGTTTGCTGGGTTTGAGTAATATTGCTGGAAGCAAGCCAGACATTGGAATAGGTGTATATCATGTCCGCCTAATTGCTTATAATAAAAACTGCTCCGCGTCCCCGCGCCCCCGCGTCCCCGCGTCAGCCTTAACGATAAGTATTCAACCGGACATGATATTAGGTGTTAGGAAATTTTCCACCAATCTATAACAATTCTCATAATTTATGAGGTTCACTGTTAAAACTCAAAGTCCCCCTTTTCAAGGGGGATTTAGAGGGATGAGATGTACACCATAACTCCTAGAATTGCTATATCTGAGAAGTCTTTCTGGCATTTCAGAGGAAAATCCGGATCGTTATGCCCAAAAAATGATTTCTTATTAATTTGCTTGGAATGTAGATAATACTTCTTGGGGAAGATGACATATTGGCTATCAGCCTTCAGATGTCAGACGAGGACGGTGGTGAGAGAAACCGGTTGGGGAATGTAGAATGTAGAATGTAGAATGTAGAATTTAAGAATGTTTTGCGTTCGCGTAGCGTGCGCGTAAGCGCAAACATCTTGCTCGCGTAGTTATATCAAGTTCGGATAATCTAATCACTTACGATAAAAACTTCTCCGCGTCCCCGCGTCTGGTGCGTCAGCCTTAACTATAAGTATTCAACCGAACTTGATATTAGAGGCATGACCAATAAGGCAGTTTGCTCTGCTATGCGGTAAATTGTTGATCTCCCTCGCATCCCCCTTTATTGGTTGCTTTTGCCTTTGTTTTGTGCTATTATTGTACAATGGGAAAATATGCGCACCTATATACTGTAGGTTTCGGTGACAGGCAAGATGCCTGTTCCACAAGGAGTTAATGAAGAGAATTTGGTACAAATGAGGTGTTTGCGATCAGCGCAAGCTGGTGCCCAAAGCAATCGCGAGATATCCGAGCATCACATTACAGATATCCCACATATGGCACATATTGCCAATATCACACATCTTGTAGGGGCGGGTAATGGGACAATCTAGCCCATTTTACCCGAATATTGGGCTTCACTACCTACCA
>JAAHGR010000897.1 GCA_010672425.1 Symploca sp. SIO2E6 | reverse complement strand
GGAAGCCAGAGGATGCTACGCTTTGACTTTCACGGGAAGCCAGAGGATGCTACGCTTTGACTTTCACGGGAAGCCAGAGGATGCTACGCTTTGACTTTCACGGGAAGCCAGAGGATGCTACGCTTTGACTTTCACGGGAAGCCAGAGGATGCTGCGCTTTTAGTTCCACGGGGACTTTGAGAAAAGTGTACTTCATTACAGCGAAAAGCGCTGTATAAGGTGCGTTACGGCGCACCAGTTTCTAAAATATAAGTAGAATTGACCAAATGTCATTGACTGTAGAAAACCAGGATGTTGGTAATAAAGATGAACAACAAGTGCTCTTAGAAATCGCTGAGTTCTATCTGCGAGAGTCCGTTGTGCCAGTAGCGTCGGAGATTGATGAACATCCAGAAGCATTAAAAGAAGCATTTCAGGGAATGGGTAATCGCTCTTTGTTAGCACTACAGGTTCCTACAGTTTGGGGAGGTACTGGAGTCAGTACACAAACTTTTTACCACTTCCAACAGCTAATCCCCCGTTACTCTGGCGCGTTAGCATTTCTGCAAACCCAACACCAAAGTGCGGGAAGATTACTCAGCAACAGCAAAAATCAATCTTTAAAAGAACGATATCTGCCTTATCTGAGCCAAGGACAGGCTTTGGTTGGCATCGGCTTTTCCCATTTGCGACGCCAAGGTGAGCCAATGGTTAAAGCTATTCCAGTAGCAGGTGGGTATCAGATTGCAGGAAAGGTACCTTGGATAACGGGTTTTGGCTTCTTTCAAGATTTTATTGTGGGTGCAACACTTCCCGATGGTCGAGCAGTTTATGGTATGTTACCGTTTACTGCAACCGTACAACCAACTGGAGGAACCATTGCCTTGAGTAAGCCAATGGAACTAGGAGCAATGTCCTCAACCAATACGGTTACGGCAGAACTCAGGGATTGGTTTTTACCAGCAGAGAGTGTTGTTGTGATTCAACCAGCTGCTGCCATTCATGAGAAGGATCAAAAGAATGTTCTATATCACGGATTCCACTGCTTGGGAAATACTAGAGCAAGTCTTGACATCATACAGGCGGTTTACCAAACTAAACAACTTCCCTTCATCAAGCAAGCATTTGATGCCTTTACCGAAGAACTACATCTTTGTCAATCGAGAATGATGGCAGCAGTAGGAAACCAGATTTCTGTTGACGAGAACAAGGAAATATCCGCATTTTCCCTCAAGAAACCCGGTTGCTCAACTAACCTACCAACAACTAATGGGCAGACTTGGGAAGAACAACTACAACTCCGTACTTGGGCAATTAACTTAGCACAACGCTGTGCGACTGCAGCAGTTACTGTTTCTAGTGGTGCAGCTAATTACCGACATCATGCTGCACAGCGAGTTTATCGTGAGGCATTAGTGTTTACAGTCTTTGGTCAAACAACAGCTGTCATGGCAGCCACTCTTGCTCGTTTGGTGAATTAGGTGTTAGGTGTCCCGATGGGAGCGCTAGACCACACCACAAATAAGGCAATCGCAAAAACGCTGTAGAGACGTTGCATGCAACGTCTCTACAATTCAAGAATCTATCTACTCAGACTTATCGAGAAATTTCTGAGCTTGTTGCAGGGCAATAGCGCCGATATTGAATGCTACCCAGCCTAGGGCTAGGAGTAAAGGCAACAGAACTATCAATATACGCAAATCCATGTTTTTAGTTCCCTCCTTTAAGGATTAAAGTTTTTTGAAGGTTTCTCATGTTTCTATTCTCAAGCAAATTGGCACGATTTACCAAAAATTTGTGTTTAAAGCCTAGTTAAGTATCCAAACAAACTTCCCACACTTCCCACTCCTCCCACACTCCCCACTCCTTTTTTCGCTCACCCGTGAGTTTATTGTCACAGGTTGTAATCTGTAGTAAACCCTAAATCAGTTCCTCTACCAGCATGTACTAGAGCTAGTTTTTCATATGCCTTGGCATGTTCAACCAATTTAGCCGCCTCGGCTTCAGCAATGTCCCGCAATCGCTTAGCAGGAACTCCAACAACCAGGGAAAATGGTGGAACATCCTTATTAACGATTGCTCCAGCACCGATAATGCTACCAGTACCGACTCTGACACCATCCAACACTACAGCACCAATGCCAATCAGACAACCTTGTTCAATGTGAGCAGAATGAACTACAGCGCGATGACCAACGGTGACATGATCTTCTAAAATTGTCGGTTTACCTGGATCTCCGTGTAAAATCGCGCCATCCTGAATATTAGTTCTCTCTCCAATTTCAATGCGCTCTACATCTCCTCGCACCACCGCACCATACCAAATACTGACTCCTGCTGCTAGGGACACCTGACCTATAACCACTGCATTGGGAGCAACAAAAGCAGCTTGGGATAAGTCGGGGGTAGGCCAATAGGTAGTTGGCAAGAAGGGTTGATTAAAATGATTCACGATTATAGTTGGTTAACATAGTCTAATTTTTATAATTAAAATTCTAGCAAGTTATCCTTGTAATCTTTATTGTAAATGGATATTGGCATATATATTACTTAATGGTAATTAAGCATTATTACGGTAAACGTTACTACCTCGAAGAGATCTCACCGAACATAGGGGGTATCTATTCTCGTCTGTATTCTATCTTAAATGGAGCAAGAGGACTCCCGTTATAGCGATAGCTTAACGGGAGATGAATTGCGACCAACAAATAAAATCGACCAACGGGAGACTGCTTACACCGGTTGTAATCTTGTGCAGATTAGTTTAAAATAAGCTAAGCATTAACAAACACTCAAGAAATGCTTACCTTAACTTACGAGTACAAACTAATCCCAGACAAGCAGCAAATATCTGTCATAGAACAGACCTTAAAAGTTTGCCGCTCTGTTTGGAACTATGCACTCAGAGAGCGTAAGGATTGGT
>JAAHGR010000896.1 GCA_010672425.1 Symploca sp. SIO2E6 | reverse complement strand
GTTATATCAAGTCCGGATAATTAATTATAATTCCCTTCGACCTTGCAACCTTCTTTCTTCCCTCCTGCCTCGGAGCCTCCTGCCTCGGAGCCTCGTTTCCACCAAAGTGTAAGTATTCAACCGGACATGATATTATTTCTTCATTGAGTGGTTGATCCAACAATGGAGTTGCGATCGCGTCCAAGTTACAGATTAGGTTAAAATTTCCTATGGGGGAGCGCTCGCCAGAGGGATTCGAGTTTATCCAAGCAGTATTGCCGTCTCATCGGTATCACCGGGGCGGGTTTACAACATTGATTGGTTAATGTCCTTATCGGATTGGTACACCCGCCCCTACAGGATGATATTTTATCAATATGGAGATTTTCAGCAAGGTAAATTCCCTTTGTGTCCTTTGTGACGAAAGTGGTTATTTCTTCATTGAGTGGTTTATCCAAAAATGGAGTCGCGATCGCGGCCAAGTCAAAGATTAGGTTAAAATTTCCTATAGGGGAGCGATCGCGAGAGGGATTCGAGCTTATCCAATCAGTATTGCCGCCTCATCGGTATCACCGGGGCGGGTTGACTCTCATTGATTGGTTAATGTCTTTACCGGATTGGTGAACCCGCCCCTACGGGATGATATTTTATCAATATGGAGATTTTCAGCAAGGTAAATTCCCTTTGTGTCCTTTGTGACGAAAGTGGTTATTTCTTCATTGGGTGGTTTATCTACAAATGGAGTCGCGATCGCAGCCAAGTCGCAGATTAGGTTAAAATTTATGATAGAGAAGCAATCGCCAGACGGATTCGAGCTTATCCAAGCAGTATTGCCGCCTCATCGGTATCACCGGGGCGGGTTTACAATATTGATTGGTTAATGTCCTTATCGGATTGGTGAACCCGCCCCTACGGGATGATAATTTATCAATATGGAGATTTTCAGCAAGGTAAATTCCCTTTGTGTCCTTTGTGACGAAAGTGGTTATTTCTTCATTGAGTGGTTGATCCAAAAATGGAGTTGCGATCGCGTCCAAGTCACAGATTAGGTTAAAATTTCCTATAGGGGAGCGATCGCGAGAAGGATTCGAGCTTATCCAAGCAGTATTGCCGTCTCATCGGTATCACCGGGGCGGGTTTACAATATTGATTGGTTAATGTTCTTATCGGATTGGTACACCCGCCCCTACGGGATGATATTTTATCAATATGGAGATTTTCAGCAAGGTAAATTCCCTTTGTGTCCTTTGTGACGAAAGTGGTTATTTCTTCATTGAGTGGCTTATCCAAAAATGGAGTTGCGATCGCGGCTAAGTCACAGATTAGGTTAAAATTTACTATAGGGGAGCGATCGCCAGAGAAATTCGAGCTTATCCAAGCAGTATTGCCGCGTCATCGGTATCACCGGGGCGGGTTTACAACATTGATTGGTTAATGTCCTTATCGGATTGGTGAACCCGCCCCTACGGGATAATATTTTATCAATATTGAGATTTTCAGCGAGGTAAATTCCCTTTGTGTCCTTTGTGACGAAAGTGGTTATTTCTTCATTGAGTGGTTTGTCCACAAATGGAGTCGCGATCGCGTCCAAGTCACAGATTAGGTTAAAATTTCCTATAGGGGAGCGATCGCGAGTATGACCTGTGTCTAGAATAAGTTCTGACGGGGTGACAACTATAGCTACAACCTTTATTTAGCAATGATTATAGATTCCTAGCAATAAAAAAAATAGAGGCGGCGAAGGCTGATTTGACCTAAGCGTCTCAACGATTTTATAGGCTTTGGGGAGGCTTCATGGGGAATGATTTACCCGTGCATGAGAAAAACACGCCTATTTTTCCTCTATCGGTGCTTGGTAAAAGCATTGATATACAGGAGTTTCAGCCATTATTGTCACCCCGTCAGGTATTTTTTTGCGATTGTCTACAGCACCCGGTTAGCGATCGCTCAGGCATTAAACTGGACTTGATGCAGATATCATTAAGCGATCTGAAGAGCAGTAGCGCTTGCGCTATCGCTCACCCGCCAGTGCAAGCTTAGATAACATAATACTTTGACCACTTGTGATCGCTATGATGGTGAAATATCCTAAGTCTGCTCACTAAAGGAGGAACAACCCATGCAAACCCAAGAACCTGTTAAACATAATAATACCAAAGAAATGTCTTTACGAGAGCAACTGCTTCAAGAAGTTGAGTGCCTGCCGAATGAGCTTGTCAGCGAGGTTTTAAATTTCTTGCTCTTTGTTAAGATGAAACTTTTAGGACAACAAGGAACACTAACATCAGTACCGGAATCACCAGAGCAATCTAGGAAAGATTCTGAGTTACCCTACCATGCAGCTTCAGGAAAATCCTTAGCAGATTATCAAGGCGGATGGGCAGGAGATGATTTTGAAGCCTGTTTGCAATTAGTTCGTGAGAGCCGTAGCAAAGTAAATTTCTCTAAATATGAACCGTTTTAGACGATGTATTTGTTGGACACCAACCATTGTAGTTATCTACTCCGAAAGGAATTGACAGTCTATAATTATGCGATCGCAATTGGTACAGAAAACTTAGCAACTTGCGTGATTGTTCAAGGTGAACTGATTTTTATGGCAGAAAAATCTGAACAAAAGCAACTGAATTTAGAGAATGTGAACAATTTTCTACAGTACCTCCGGATTTATCATGTTAATGAAACGACGGCAATAATTTATGGACAACTCAAGACTGCACTTATAAATCAGTTTGCGCCCAAAAATAAAAACCAACGGCGAAGAACTAAAATCACAGATATTGGTTTCGATGACAACGATCTATGGATTGCTGCGGTTGCCCTTCAACATAATCTAACTCTAGTTTCTGCAGATAGTGACTTCCAGCGCATCCAAACCGTGCAGGATCTGTCTGTAGAAAATTGGTATCCGGAAGAGTGTCGG
>JAAHGR010000895.1 GCA_010672425.1 Symploca sp. SIO2E6 | reverse complement strand
TCTTCGAGTACGAGTCCTGCCAGATTGGTCAATCCTGATAGTGGACTGATATCTGTGATTTGATTGTTACCTAGCTCAAGAAATGATAGATTAGTTAATCTCAATAGTGGACTAATATCTGTGATGTTATTGTTATTGATTACCAGTCCTGTTAGATTGGTCAATCCCGATAGTGGACTGATATCTGCGATTTCATTGTTATTGAGTATAAGTACAGGAATCTTGGATAATTCTTTTTCTGCTTCTGAACAATCCTTAGTTCCAACTTTTTCCAGCAAAACTTCTACAGTCTTTTTGGCTTCTGGAATACTATTCGGATTTTTACACAATTCCACAAAATTTGTTTCATTTTTAAAAAAATTATCAATTATCACAAATAATATTATTGCAATAAATCCAAGCAATATATACTTCCTTAGACTAAACTTGGGTTTTTCGCCTGTTTCAGGCTTATACTCAGATCTTGCACCAAGCCCAAAAAAACGAAAAAACCGGATTTTGAGAAGCTGAAACCCTATTAAATTCGTTGTAATTTTGCTCAAAATCCGGTTTTCAATATCAGGTGCAAGATCTGGCTTATACACTAGATTGTTCCTCAAGTCTAATGGTTGTATTTTCTCAATTGCTAAATCAGACTTGTCAGAATCTGAATTTGTATACATTCTTGATCTAACAATCTTGGTTTCTGTATCTCCTTGCCAAAAAGCCTTAAAGTAATTGGCTAATTCACCATTCATTTCCTCCAGTAATTCACTACTAATATTAATATTATCTAAATCAGTATTTTTTACTACAAATCCTTCTACAAGATTAATTGTTCTTCCATATTGATCTACTAAAAATTCAGCCTTATGATTAATTAAAATATTTCTAGCTTTTTTTACTCGAAAAATAATAGTAAACGGTTCGCAAGTATCTGTATACACTTGACGGCTAACTAAATAGTTATCTTTCGTTAAATCGATATCTCCTGTAGCCATTGAAAGAATGTTGGTGCTTCCTTGACTATATATAAATTCGGGAGTTACTATAACTCGATAATCTATATCATAATTGCGTCCTATTAAGAAATACCCAATCTCTAATTCTGTCTTCATAAGTCTACAAAGTAAAACATCATTAAGCTACGGAGGTTTTTCTATGAAGAATATGGTGTAGTTATTCTTGTAAATTAATATCATCTTTTTTTTCTTTTTATTAGTATAGTTGTTCTTGAACCTTCAGAACGCTCTATAATAGACATAAAACAATTGGCAAGATGATCAAGTGCTGCTTTCTTATTCTGAACGTGTTCTAATGAATCCTTGTATAGAATACTGGAATTTTTGACAGTTTTGATAAGTACTTTATTGGCCATCCATTGAGTTTCTGGAGGCATAAATTCAGTTAATGAATTAATAAAAATAGACTTCAATTGAAATAAAATCTTTGAAATAAAATTCATTTCTTCCATTTTTTTAGCCAGTTTTTCAGATGCGTTTTGGATAACATCAATCATGACATAAGCCAACGGAAGTTCTACCTGATAAGGTTTGACAAAAATTTGACCAGTTTTTATCATTCTGAAACTTCCATCATCCGTTTTTTCAAAACTGGCAAATCCATTTCCAACAGAGCTTACTGGAATAAGCCTGATTCTATCTCTACTTGCCTCAACAAGGTTCCTGAATTGTTCAATAATAAGCAATTTATTTTTTATCTGTTTTAAAGAAAATCCCATTGCTTCTACATAATCCCATTTACTTATAACAAAGTGAATTGGACACAATGAATTATTCATGACTTGAAGAATACTAACTAAGTCTATATTGATCCACTTAGCAGCAGAAGGATGACCATTCATAAATTTAACGATTTTTTCACCATCCAAAAGCCCAAGTATGACACTTGCTTCTTTGATTTCTTGTTCGAGCTGTTGTCGCTGTCCTTGGCTTTGTTCATCATCTAAAATATTGGAAATCATGCCTCCAGCATAGTCTATATAATTGAAGGAAAAAATTTCATATATTTGCTTTTTTTGAGTTCTCACACATTGAGTTTTCACACAGCATTGAAATTGCCAATTCTTTACTGTTCGTGTACCATCTGGCCAGTTTACTGTAGGCGCAGCTACAGAAGCGAATATATTTTGCAATTTATTTTTATCTTCCCAATTTTCTAAGTCGAGGTAAAATAAGTTGTGATCTTCATTGCCCTGTATTGATAGTTTATTATATAGACTAGCAAGGTACACTGTTTTTCCAGCACCGGAACCGCCTAACATAACGATGTTTAAATTTTTCATGTCAAAAAAATATCCAGATATATGTGGAATTCCTCTGATGAGAGATTTCCTTCTACAAATAATTTGTTCTCTTTGGTGTTTGCTAATCCGGTAGTGCTTAACAATTAAACACATACTATCGTTAAATAAAAATAGAAAACGCTAGACCCCTGACGCTGCCTGCTTTTTGTCCTATGTACTCACGGTTAGCTCAAATCAAGATCTCCCCAGGAGCAGATGGTGCCCCAATTGAATAAGAGAAACACTATTTCCTACCTCCTTCCTCCTCCCTAGCCTCGGAGCCTCCTGCCTCGGAGCCTCCTGCCTCGGTGTTTCTCAAGAGCTCGCCTTGGAAAGCTTCGCGCCCCCAATTGAAAGAGTGAGAAACATATCTCTTACCTCCTTGGAACCTCCTTGGAACCTCCTTCCTCCTCCCTCGCCTCCTGCCTCGCAGCCTCGCAGCCTCGGTGTTTCTCGAGAGCTCGCCTCGGAGCGCTTCGCGCCCCCAATTGAATAAGAGAAACACTATTTCCCGCATCCTTCCTCCTCTCGGAGCCTTAGGCTTGTGTTGATTCAATTCTTTAATCCAAAATCTAAATAAATCTAAAATCTAAAATCTAAAATCTAAAATAGTTTCTCAAGAG
>JAAHGR010000894.1 GCA_010672425.1 Symploca sp. SIO2E6 | reverse complement strand
TATCGAAGAACTTCGTGAAACGACAAACGGTGAATGCCTCTCCTGCTGGGGTACAGCTGAATGTAATTCTAATATAGTTGGCTTGATAACTTCTCGTGTTTGCTTACAACTCGAAGACCTGAAATGCTTTGAAATCGTAGATCATCAATTTCGTCCCTATGGAATTACTTTAAAAAACGCGATCGCCCTACAACCTTCAAACCCCGCCTATCCGGCTCCCTCTGGTACTAAAATCATCATGGCCGGTCCCAAAAACGGTTGGATAGAAGCAAAATTTTCACACCCGATTAGTGCTTTGTACTGTTATATTACCAGTTCCCATCCCACAATTGTGTCTGCCTATGATCAGCAGAACACAATCCTAGTAACAGCTTCAACAGGAGGTTCCAATCTAGCTACTTCAGATTCAAAGATTCCCCCCAATATACCGATGAAGATCGAAGCAGCAAATATCTATCGGGTTCACTTCTATGCTTATGATGGTCAACTGACTATCGCTGATTTATGCTTTGAATTTGAGGACAGGAGAATTTATTGGTGAATAAGTAATAAGTAATAAGTAATAAGTAATGAGTAATGAGTAATGAGTAATGAGTAATAAGTAATAAGTAATGAGTAGATATAGGTTTTTTTCCTATCTCCCTTCTTCCCCTGTTGCCTGTTGCCTGTTCCCTTGTTTCTCAAGAATTAAAGATATCTTTTCAAAACCTCTACCGTAGCTTGTCCAGTTTTTGCCCAGCTCAATTGACTCACTCTCGCCAAACCAAGAGTGCTAAGATGCGATCGCAACTGTGAATCTGTAGCTATTGCTTGCATGGCTTCAGTAATTTCACCGGTTTTGTAGGGATCAATTAAGAGTGCTGCATTACCGGCTGCTTCTGGTAAGGAGGAGAGGTTGGAGGTGATTACAGGAGTGCCACAAGCCATTGCTTCTAGCACAGGAAGTCCAAAACCTTCCCAAAGACTGGGGAAAACTAAAGCGATCGCTTGATTGATAATTATTGGTAGTTTCTCATAGGGAACATAGTTGAGGAATTTTACTTGAGTAGCTATACCCAATTGAGCTGCTTGTGCTATCAACAGGGGAGTGTAGCGTTCATCAGTGGGTCCGGTAATCCACAGTTCGTAGTCCCGGTGGTTGGGGAGACCAGCAAAAGCTTCAATCAGTCGGTGCAGATTTTTGTAGGGGTCGTGACGACCAATATAAAGGAAGTAGGAACAATTTTTTTCCCTTTCCTGGGTGAGGGAATTTTCAGGTGGCATTTCCATTCTCCGCGTCTGTTGTGTCTCGCGTCTCCGCGTCTGCCTCTCCCCATGGGATAAATCAAGAACACGAAAATGCTCAGCGTTATAGGCAAGGAGTACAGGAGTAATTTTGCTAGCGGGGATATCAAAGAAGTGAGTAATATCCTGAGCAGTGGCAGTGGAGTCGCAAATGATATGTTGCGCTTGGGCAAGAACCTGGGGAATGTAATAGCGGAAGTAGATAGTCAGGGGTGAGTGACGCTGGGGAAAGCGTAGAGGGATCAAGTCGTGGACAGTGACTACATAGCGGCAGTTGGTAAATAGAGGTGCTTCCGGGAGAGGGGAAAATAACAAAGGGGAGTGCAGTTGGCGATAAATGCGCGGTACTTGTAGCTGAGTCCAGAGGAGGCGTCGGAGATGTCCTTTGCTTCCTTGCGCAGGGGTTAAGTTAGCAGGGACAGGATAACAGTTAAAGGCAGAAGCAGTAGGGGAAAGTTGAGCAACTTCCGGTGCAATTAAGAGAGTGGGGTTGAGAGGCTGTAAATGAGGGAAAAGGTTGAAGGCATAGGTAGTTATGCCAGTGGGTTTGGCAAAGAGAAAGGACAGATTTAGTAGTACTGGGTTTAACAATGGGGAATGGCTCCGTAAATCCGATAACCAGCAAAAAAATCCGTACACCTGTAGGGGCGGGTTTAGGGATATTTTATCCCATTCGACGAGCACTATTAGACAAAACCCGCCCTGTCGATCACCTTGGGGCTTGATTGAATTAACCTTGGGATGAATATCGGCAAATTTGATAACAATCAAAAAAATCCGTATACTTGTAGGGGCGGGTAATGGGATATTTTATCCCATTCAAAGATGACTCTACTATTAAGTAGTATCACCCAATGAGAAATGCTACAGTGTATCTACACGGAACAATGCTCTACGCATCCGAGTAACAGCTTTTTCCATATCTACTAAACTTTCTAAAGTCAAAAGAGTATCACTAGAAACCCCAAGGATCTCTGCTGCTTTTCTGACTTTGGCTTTCTCTTGCTCAGCATAAACACCATCTGCTGATGACATATAAATAGCATGATAGATTAAGTTGGGGGCTGCTGACCAAGTGTCAACATCACAACTGATATCAGACAGGAGTTCCTCTAGATTAGCATTTTTGTAATCAAAGGACTTGTAGCAGGCAATAACTTTCTCTGGGGCGCCAAATTTAGTTTGGTGATTAACTAACCACTCCATTTCTTGTGCAGAAACCTCGCCATCACCTCCAGCGATAGTTAACAAACTATAACCATAATTGAGCATTGCTTTTTCTGGAACCGCACTAATTCCGTACTCATCTTTGGCAAAAGGTGAAACGGTAGTCATTTCTTCGTTACTCATCAACTTTTTCCTTGGGCTGTTCTAAATTTTCCCAACAATGGTATCATCACCCAATAAGTTATGTACCTTACTAATGATAGAATAGGTGTGTGCCTGTAATGTCTTTAGTGCAATTGAAGAGTTCCTGTGGAACTGGCATCTTGCCAGTAGCAGTAACTGTGGAACTGGCATCTTGCCAGTGGCAGCAAGTAAATATTCTTTAGGGAGTTGGTTGTGTTTGCTGTTATTGTTTGCTATTATTATTTTATAATGGACAAGGTGTGCGCTTATATATAAAAGTAGGAACACTTT
>JAAHGR010000893.1 GCA_010672425.1 Symploca sp. SIO2E6 | reverse complement strand
AAGACTTAAAGGTAAAAAATCTGGTCATCAACCGTCATCTAGCCAAAAGTATTAATGATGCTGCCTGGTCACTTTTTAGACATTGGTTAGAATATTTTGGCTATAAATATGGCAAGGTAACGGTAGCAGTTAGACCCCATAATACCAGCCAAAATTGTTCTAATTGTGGTAAAAAAGTTCAAAAATCTCTATCAACGAGAACTCATATTTGCTCTTGTGGATATGTTGATTGTCGAGATAGAAATGCAGCTATTAATATCTTGAAACTTGGATTAAGTACAGTGGGGCACACTGGAACTTGGGAGCAATCCCTAAACGCTTCAGGAGAACAAACCTCTATCTTAGTTGGTTCAGACCTGCTCTCGACAAGTTAGTTCGTAGAATGAAGAATCCCACGACTTTAGCGAAGCGTAGTCGTGGGAGTGTCAAGTATGAGGATAACTAAAAGCTGAGAGCATTTCTTCGTTAGAAATTCAGGTATGTATTTGTAAAGAAGTATTATGAATTGATAAAAACTGTTAATCATTAAGAAATAATTAACAAATTTTGGTCTTACCTGAGATAAATATAATAATCAGAATGGACTGGAGGTAAGTTCGGTCATGAATAAAGTTCTGGTTGTAGAAGACGAACTCAAACAACAGCTAATAATCTTCAAAATCTTGAAAACTCTTGGGCTCAAGATAATTTTTGCTGATAATGGGCTTGAAGCGCTAGAGCAAGTCAAGAGACATAGTCCCGACTTGGTAGTCTTGGACATTATTATGCCCCGGATGAATGGCTACGAAGTCTGTCGCCGCCTCAAAGCTAATCAGAACACCCAGGCAATACCGATACTAATGTATTCTGCTAAAAAAACAGAAGATTGTGACCTCTACTGGGCTAACAAGCAAGGTGCCGATGCTTATCTTTCCAAGCTGTGCCATCCTCATGAGCTGCTCAACACGGTTAAGTGTTTGTTAAGAAAACGGTCAAAACCAATTTCAGTGTGAAGGTTCAGGCACTAAACGAGGAAATAACTGCCCAAGAAGGTAGTAAGGTTGCTCGTGCTAAGGGGGAAAAGCATCATACAGATATTCTGCTGTGGGGTTGGTATGAAGAGTCTAAGACAAGCACCGAACCAATGCGGTAAACTCGATGTTGGAAATGGGGAATTGGGAATTGGGAATTGGGAATTGGGAATTGGGAATTGGCTTACTACAATGGGATGTACCTCACTTTCTGCGAGAACTGCTATAGCTGTTTATGCTATTCCAAATTACCAATATAGCAAAGTTTACGGCTCTGCTGTTATGCCTAACTTTATCCTTGGCTGTGGCACAACCGGCTCAAGCCTCCTCCTGCCATAACTCAAATGGCCACTCGATTTGCATCGTCAGTATTAAGCGAAGTGCCAAAAATTACTGGGAGTATAGGGTAGTCATTAGTATTGATGGCAGAAAGCAACCATTAGAGGTCTATAATTGTCGCGATCATATCAAGATTGACCGACAAGGTAATATAGTACCCTTTCGCCCCAATAGTCCAGGGGAAATAATCTGTAGTTTTTTTTAGGTAGTGCTCAGGGGCAATTGATAAATTAAGCGATCGCTATCCTCGTCAAAGGTAAGGTGTATAAAGTAGGTTGGGCGTAACGCAAGTGAAACCCAACTTTGAGTACACCAGCGTGTATAGTTCAACTGTTGAGGACGCATGTAATAAGCTGCTAGGCATCTAAATTTACTAGTTTTGACTGACGCACCAGACGCACCAGACGCACCAGACGCGGGGAGGAATTGAGGGTTTTTGTCTTGTTTACTGTTAACGGTGATTCTGTTAGCAGTTGGTTTTGTCGGCTTGCTCTCCATCTGCTTCTATGTCTTTTTCAAGCAAAACAAAATTGATGGAAGTGGGGATAGCATTTGGGAGCATCTCACCTTTGTAAATCGTCGCTCTGGATAACAGAATATAAGGGGTTACAACCCCTCACCATTGCTATTTGTGCAAAACTGAGATGCTCCCAACAAACACTAACTCAATGCGATAAACTCGTTGTTGGGTTTCGTTTTTGGTTTCTCCCGAAGATTATCGATTCAATCATTAAAATGATCCACAGGCACCGAAGCGAAGTTCCACGAGATTTTGATATATTAGGCTGATTCTCTCTGTGAACTCTGTGCCTGGTGTGGTTTATATTAAAACCAACACTTCACTCATTAGCGATCGCGACGACAAACACTAACCTAATGCGGTAAACTTGGTGTTGGGTGTCGCTTTTGGTTTCTCCCTAAAGTTATCGGTTCAATCATTAAAATGATCTACAGGCAGCGAAGCGAAGTTCCACGGGATTTTGATATATTAAGCTGACTCTCTATGTGAACTCTGTGCCTGGTGTGGTTCTTACTAAGACTAACACCTTACTCATTAGCGATCGCGGCAACAAACACTAACCTAATGCGGTAAACTCGGTGTTGGGTTTCGCTTTAGGTTTCTCCTATTCGGTTATCGGTTCAATCATCAAAACGCTTCACCCAACCTACAACACAAGATTTGGATATGTAAGGCCGATTCTAGGAAGTGAACTTTGTGTCGAAAGTGGTTAATATTAAAACCAACACCTTACTCATTAGTGATCGCGGCAACAAACACTAACCGAATACGGTAAACTTGGTGTTGGGTGTCGCTTTTGGTTTCTCCCATTCGGTTATCGGTTCAATCATCAAAACGCTCCACCCAACCTACATTACAGGATTTGGATATGTAAGGCTGATTCTAGGAAGTGAACTCTGTGTCGAAAGTGGTTCATATTAAAACTAATATCAATTCCGGCTACATTGGTATAATATTCATTCTGGTAGGGGCGCAATGCTTGCGCCCGCCAGTGTCTATGTTTTCTAACCAAAAAGCCAAATTATTAATCATTCCGATACAACCGGAATTGATATAA
>JAAHGR010000892.1 GCA_010672425.1 Symploca sp. SIO2E6 | reverse complement strand
AATGGCTGCTAGGAAATAAGTGGATTGGTCAGTTATTTTTTGCTCAACTAGCTCAGCCCAAGGTAGTGCGTAAAATCCTGTTGCAAGCTTACCGGCGTCCCGAAGCAGTGACAGATGAGCTGGTGGATCTGCTGATGGCACCTGCTCTTGATCCGGGAGCAGCCGAGGTGTTTACTGCTTTCACTCGCTATTCTCAAGGACCACTGCCAGAGGAACTCCTGCCCATCCTACCCTGCTCTGCGATCATGCTGTGGGGTACAGAAGACCCTTGGGAACCGATCGCCTTGGGGCGAGATTTGGCCAACTTCCCCACAGTGGAAAAGTTTTTTCCCTTAGAGGGTTTGGGTCATTGTCCCCAAGATGAAGCTCCAGAGATAGTCAACCCTATTTTACTCGACTGGATTGGGGCTCATCTGTAGAAAAACTATATTGTACATAGCCACCATCAGCAAGCTTCCCACAGGTAATGAAATTCCCAATGCCCAATGCCCAATTCCCAATGCCCAATGCCCAATTCCCCATTCCCAATTCCCAATTCCCCATTCCCCATTGATTTTAATGAGTAGTCTGGCAATTATCTGTGTTGATGATCAAAGGTTCGTTTTAGACAGTCTCACGGAACAACTCAAGCGTAATCTCACAGGTGATTATGAAGTTGAGGCAGCCGAGAGTGGGGAAGAAACTCTAGAAATTCTCGAAGAATTACAAGCAGAGGGAATTGAAGTTGCCTTAGTTATTTCTGACCAAATCATGCCAGGAATGAAGGGAGATGAACTACTCAGCCAAATTCATACTCAGTATCCTAAAATGCTGAAGATTATGCTGACGGGACAAGCTGCTCCTCGCTCAGTGCTCAATGCAGTTAACAAGGCTAATCTATATCGTTACATTACCAAACCCTGGGATGAGACCGACTTGATTTTGACGGTTCAAGAAGCCCTGCGCAGTTATACTCAAGAGCAACAATTAGCCCAGCAAAATCAGCTCCTACAACAATTAACTACTTCCCTAGAGCAACAAATTGTACAGCGCACGGCCCAACTTCAAAAAGAAATTGATGAACGCAAGCAAGCCGAAGAAGAACTTCAACTCTTGTTAACCATCACCCAAGCAATTAACGAAGCCCCAGATTTTGAAGGTGCTTTGGAGGTGGCACTGCGTAAGTTGTGCGAGGCTACTGGCTGGAGTTATGGTGAAGCTTGGATTCCCCAGGCTGACGTGATGGCACTACAATGTAGCTCCACCTGGTATTGTAACCGTGTAGGTATAGATGAGCAGGCGATCGCTGCCCTAGAAGAGTTTCGAGAGTATAGCGAAGGACTGATTTTCCTCATCGGTGAGGGTTTACCAGGACAAATCTGGGAACAAGAACAGCCAAAGTGGATTTCGGAGATTGCAGCTGATTTCAATGACGTTTTTTTTAGATGGCAACTGGCGCAGGAACGGGGACTGAAAGCGGGGTTTGGTGTGCCAATTATGGTCTCCCCTAGTTCAGGGAGTGGGGAAAGCGTGGAACTTCTGAAACAGAACCAAGTTTCTCATCAGCAACAGAAATTGCTAGCAGTGCTAGTTTTTTTTACGCTGCAACCACAACAGCATGAACAACGATTGATTGAGCTAGTTTCAGCTATAGCGGCTCAGCTGGGAAATGTGATGCAGCGCAAGCAAACGGAAGCTGAACTGAGGGCACTGTTTACCGCTATGACTGATTTGGTGATGGTACTAGATGCCCAGGGGTATTATCTCAAAATCGCTCCGACAAATCCAGCCCTGCTGCAAAAACCAGCGGAAGAACTGATTGGCAAGACACTGCATGATCTGTTTGAGCGATCGCAAGCTAATACACTTATTTATCACATTTGGGATGCTCTCAACACTCGGCAAACAGTCAATTGTGAGTATAGCCTAGTTATTGGGGAAACTGAGTTGTGGTTTGGTGCGAGGATTTCACCCATTTCCGAAGATACCGTCATCTGGGTTGCTCGTGACATCACTGCTCGTAAACAGGCAGAATTAGATCTACGTCTGGCTCAACAAAAGTCTGAGACCTTGTTGCTGAATATTCTACCAAAAAAGATTGTAGAACAGTTGCAACAAAACACTAGTGCTATTGCTGAACAATTTGATGATGTGACTATTTTGTTTGCCGACCTTGTTGGCTTTACTCCTCTTTCCGCGAGGATGACTCCCATCGCATTAGTCAACTTGCTCAATCAAATTTTTTCGAGCTTTGATCAACTTAGTCAACAGCATGGCTTAGAGAAAATCAAAACTATTGGAGATGCCTATATGGCAGCAGCCGGTTTGCCGGTACCGAAGGAGGATCATGCAGAAGCAATCGCTGAGATGGCTTTAGATATGCAGCAAACCATTAGGCAGTTTCAGGGGAGTGGGGGTGAAATGTTCCAAATTCGTATTGGCATTAATACAGGACCGGTGGTTGCCGGGGTAATTGGCACCCAAAAGTTCATTTATGACCTGTGGGGAGATACAGTGAATGTCGCCTCCCGCATGGAATCTCAAGGAAAACCAGGATGCATTCAGTTAACTGCTACTACCTATGAGCGTTTGCGGGATAAGTATTTATTGGAGGAACGGGGAGTAATTGAGATTAAAGGCAAAGGAAACATGACTACTTATTGGTTGCTAGGTTCACGGCATGAGTAATGAGTAATGAGTAATGAGTAATGAGTAATGAGTAATGAGTAATGAGTAATGAGTAATGAGTAATGAGTAATGAGTAATGAGCATCTTTAGGGACATCCGCCCCAAAAAGAATAAGAGAAACAAGTCAGCTTCCCTTAGAGCCTTGGAGCCTTGGAGCCTTGGAGCCTTGGAGCCTTGGAGCCTCGGAGCCTTAGGCTTGTGTTGATTCAATTCTTTAATCCAAAATCTAAATAAATCTAAAATCTAAAATCTAAAATCTAAAAT
>JAAHGR010000891.1 GCA_010672425.1 Symploca sp. SIO2E6 | reverse complement strand
GCCTAAAAGGAGACGAACTAGGTAAAGTTATTATTTGTATTACTTATTAATCAAGCCCAAAAAAGGGGTTGACTTTTGTCACATCGTACTAGGTTGCGTCTGGTGACACGAACCCTAGGTTTTCGCCTAATCGACCAAGAAAGGATCTATATCGAACATTTTTCTAAGACAGATCAGAAGAGCTGGTTGTTTTGTGATTATGCTGAATCCGAACAGGAGATTACCCCAAGCCCAGAGCCAAAGACAATCTCCCTCTCTTCTGTAAAGTTGGAAATTTCTTTGGCAGATATCTATAATAAAGTTAATTTTGAAGAATTAGCTGATTAGCGTTAGAAGGCAGGAGACAGGAGAGGAGGCGGAACGCTGAATGCTGAAGGCTGAATGCAAGCAGGTGAGACAATTCCAAGTTTTGGTCAGCCTGAGTATTTTTTATTAGGAGATAGCGATGGTAGATAAATCAAATTTTTTATATCCCCAAAGTCCCTATCGGGGTGATTTCACTCCAGAGAATCTGGTATTTAACGCCAATCTACAAGAATTTGCTCAACAGGTGAACTACATCTGTAATCTGGAGACTGCTGGCAAGCTTCAGCCAGAAGAAGCCTATCAGCGAATCAAAGTTCTCTGGAAGCAGTTGAAACACTCCAGAAAAGAACTCGCAATTGGCGAAAATACCCCCCAGAGTGATAAAGAAAGTGAAGGCTAACAACAAACAACAAACAACAAACAACAAACAACAAACAACAATTCTTCACTTTCCCAGCATCGTATGAACACCATCCCAGAAATCTGGTGGTGGATTGTCAAGATAGTTCTTTGCTCTTTGTAGGTGAGTCAGTACAGCTTGATCTTTGGGCTTTAATTGATAAGCTTGTTCAAAGTAGGCAAGTGCTTTGTGGAAGTCTCTGCTGATGTAGGCATGACGCCCGTCTTCGTAGAGAGACAAAAATCTTTTCGTGGCATCATTGAGACAGACATCAGCTGTGTTAATCAATTCGTAAATACTGACTGCCTGATTCTTGCCCTTAACCCGAATTTTGTCTAACTCCCGCACATAAATGCGATCGCGGCACAGGTTATAGGTATACTCGCTCAGGATAATGTCGCAGCCATATTCTTTGGTGACTCCTTCGAGACGAGCACTCAGATTAACCCCATCTCCAATGACAGTGTAATCCATCCGTTTGTGAGAACCAATATTGCCAGAAACAACTTCTCCAGAACTAATGCCAATGCCAATGTGGATTAGGGGTTGGTTATTCAGAATACGAGATTCATTAAACGCTGCCAAGCGCCAGCGCATATCTAAGGCTGATTGAACCGCCAACCAAGCGTGATTTTCCTTTAAAGGTAGCGGCGCTCCAAACACAGCCATCAGAGCATCTCCAATAAACTTGTCTAAAGTGCCTTCATGGTTAAAGACTGCTTCTACCATAGTTTCAAAATACTTGTTCAGCAGGGATACGACTTCTGCGGCTCCCAGATTTTCTGTTAAGGTCGTATAACCCCGGATATCGGAAAACAGAATTGTTACTTCCTCTTTCCTTCCCTGCATAAGGGTGTCTTCACCTAAGGCCAAGACTTGCTCGGCAACTCCGGGGGTTAGATAGCGATACATTGTGGTTTTCAGCCGCTTTTCTTGGCTAATATCTTCTAAGACAACTAGACCACCTCGCACAGTTCCCTCCGGGTTAGTTAGAGGATTGACAGTTAAATTTGTACTGCGCTCAATTTTCCTAACTTCCTCCTGAGATAGGTCAGTTGAGGTGTTTGAGTCCCAAGGTTTCTCATTCCAAGGGAGAAAAACTTCCGGATCATCGGGCTTCGGGATTGCCAGGATATAGAAGCTGTCCTCATTTGGCGAATTAGGGGAGAATTTTGGCAGGTGAGCAGCTGGGGAGTAGGAACTTTCAACATGGGATTTGGGAGGACTTTTAAATAGACCAACGCTCAGGCTTTGCTCTGGTAGATAATGCTTAGTACCAGTGGTCAAACTGTCTTTAAGACGGGATTGGAGGTTTTCAATGGGTACAACGTCCCAAACGTAGCGATTGGTCAGCTTGCACTCCCACAACTCTCGATTTTTACTGTCGATTTGCTTGATGGGACAACCCAACAATGCTAAAGCTGCATCATTGATCGTAACAATCCTACCCTGCATATCCGTCGAGATCACCGCATCAGAGAGGCTTTGGAGAATATCCTTTTGATATTGCTTTTCCAGCAAGACGCTTTCAAAAAGCTTAGCATTTTCTAAAGCCATCCCTGCCTGAATATTGAAGGCTTTCATAAACTCTTCATCAGAACTACTAAAACTACCCTGTTCCTTATTAATCAGTTGGGTGACACCAATTAATTCCCCCCCAGAGTTAAACACTGGCATACAGAGGATGTTGCGAGTCTTATAACCAGTTTGTTTGTCAGCATTGGGGTCAAAGCGAGGGTCTTGATAAGCATCGGTGATATTGAGGGGTTCACCTGTAGAAGCCACATAACCAGCAATGCCACGATTAGCAGGAATGCGAATTGGTATAATCTCCGTACCTTCTTTATTGAACACTTTAGTCCAGAGTTCTCCAGTTTCTTTGCTCAGCATAAATAGAGTACTGCGGTCCGCCTTCATCAACTTGCGAGCCTGATCCATTACTGACTGTAGCGTCGCTTCCAAATCCAAACTTTGGACAAGGGACTGAGTTGCCTGGAGTAAAGCAGCGGCTCCCCTTTGGTTGCGAGCCGCCATGTACAAAGATTGGCAGGTTTCGAGGATAATGCCAATCGAAGCAGCAAAATCGCGGAATCGCTGTTCGTCTTCGCTATCAAATGGTACACCTCCAGCCTTGTTCAATAGCTGAGCTACCGCCACGACTTGATTAGTGCGGCTAAAAATCGGCATACACAAAAGGTTTTGAGTCCTATAGCCCGGACGTTCATCA
>JAAHGR010000890.1 GCA_010672425.1 Symploca sp. SIO2E6 | reverse complement strand
GATTCCGGACCAGCAGTTGCTGCGGTGCCTCGAATGCCTTTTTTCCGTTCATCGGCTTTAAATTCGTAGGTGAGGCTTTTGAGTTGTCCGAGGTATTTTTCAAGGATCGCTGCGGTTTCGATGTCGGGTTTGAGTTGGAGGTTAGCTTGTTTACTGGTTGTTTCAAATTGTTCGTACATGGAGGTTAGGAGAGTGGTTTTGCCCACACCACTAGCTCCTAGCATGGTGATTTTAAGTTCTGTGTTCATTTTAGTTTGTTTGGTTGTTATTTCTTAACAAATTGCAAACGTTGGGTAATCATCGTAATTCCATCTCCCCGAATTAAGATTGCTGAAATCCAACGTTGCTCTTCTTCAAGAGGTGCTTCACCCATTTTAAAAAGTCCCCCTGCTGGTAGTAACTCCAGCTCAAATTCAGTGGGGTTAATATAGCCTTCTATGTCAACTACTTCTTCCATGGCAGCTCCTAGTAGCAGTTGATCCCCCAATGGTTCCTGAACAATGGCATCAAAGTTATACGGTTTACCAATAGCCACTTGTTCTGGTAAATTTACTTCCACCGTAGGAGGATTTACCCCGGTCGTCAACTGACTGCGTTCTGCTAAAATCTCCTGCTCGACAATTTTTTGGTTCTCAAAGTGCTGGCGCGATCGCAAAACAGACTCGAGTTTCATGTCTGTGGTACTAGTGGGAGTTCCAGTAATATAGGTAACGGTTTCAGCAACAAGGCCATTGTCATCCCTTTCCCAATTCTGAAGTTCTGTACGGTAATTCAACTGAGGGTAGCGCTTCCAAAATTTAGTCAAAGCTTCTTGCATGGAGGTGAGGGTTAAGCCATCGGAATTACGGAAATTAGTATCGTAAAACTGCATGACTTCCTCAATGTTACCGCTATTGGCGGCTGCATCGATTTGGGTGAGAGTATTTTTGAGTTCCCGGGGAGCCGTGTCTGGACTTTCGGCTTGAGCCTTCAGACTCGATCCCAAGGTTAAACCTACGGTTAACAAGAAAAATACTGACCAATTCAGAGAACCAGACTTCATGGTAGCTTTAAGAGACTCTGGGAGTCGTTGTAGAGAATTTACCGGATTGCGCATTGCTTGGAGAAAGAATAGTTGATTATAGTTTCATTTCTTGAACTTTAAATGGTATGCTCGAAAATTGACAACTGACTTTTGAGCATAGCTGAGTAAAGCCGCTTGTAGGAGAAAGAGCAACCTTGCCTAATGCACCAATTCGCTTGCTGATTGCCGCTAGTGGTACTGGGGGACATCTCTTCCCCGCGATCGCTGTTGCCCAACAGTTACCAGATTACAAAATTGAGTGGCTAGGTGTCCCTAACCGTCTAGAGCAGGAGTTGGTACCAACCCAGTATCCTCTCCATACTATTCCGATAGAAGGCTTGCAACAACGCTTTGGTTTGGGTACATTACGTATCATCGGACGCTTAGTTAGTTCCCTGTATCAAGTAAGGCAATTACTCAAAACTGGGAAATTTGATGCAGTCTTTACTACTGGTGGTTATATCGCCGGACCGGCAATTATCGCAGCTAGCTGGTTGGGTTTACCAGTGATACTTCATGAATCCAATGCCCTCCCAGGAAAAGTAACTCGCTGGTTAGGGCCCTGGTGTAGTACTCTTGCCTTGGGCTTTGAATCAGCTACTAAGTATCTACCCAAAGCAGAGAAAGTTTGGGTAGGAACACCGGTTCGCTCTAATTTCCTGGAAAACCAGGCACTAGAACTACCGATTCCCGAAGATGTCCCTTTAATTGTAGTTGTTGGTGGTTCCCAAGGCGCGGTCTCAGTTAATCAATTAGTGCGCCAATGTGCTCCTGCTTGGTTTGATGCTGGTGCTTGGATAGTACATTTGACTGGAGAGCAAGACCCTGATGCGAATAGTCTCCAACATCCTCAATATATTCAAATGCCTTTTTATCACAATATTGCAGCCCTACTCCAACGAGCCAACCTGGCAATCAGCCGTGCTGGTGCAGGGACATTGACGGAACTTGCTACCACCCAGACTCCTGCTATTTTAATTCCCTATCCCTACGCAGCTGAAGATCACCAAGCCTTTAATGCCGCCAGCTTTGTCGATGCTGGTGCTGCTTTAGTTTTTCGTCAATCAGAATTGACACCTCAACTGTTGACAAGTAAGGTAATGTATTTACTGGAGTCACCTCAAATCCTGCAACAAATGAGCCAAAAAGCTGCTTCCCTAGCAGTCAGAGATAGTGCAACCCGTTTGGCTTCCCTAGTGCGTCAGTTAGTGGAAGAAAGCTGACGAAGGGGTGAGCGAAAACAGGAGTGGGGAAACGAGTCAGCAAACGCAACAGACGGACCAGACTTGAAAAGAGACGCGGGGACGCAGGGACGCGGGGACGCGGAGAGAGGGATTTTCATGCATGGTGGTGAAATTTTTTTCATGAGGACTGCCTCCTGCCTTGCAGCCTCCTGCCTCCTGCCTTCGAGCCTTTCTGTCACTACCATCAAAAAAAAAATATGGAATAGGGGGTGACACCCTTCACCCTTTTAGGAGATAATTTAACTGTAAGACGATATGACCAACTTCTATACAGAACTCTAACTTCTTATACAGAAACCAAAAACTTGCCTCTAGCCATAAGCTAGGGGCAAGTTTTATTAAGAGAGTGTGGGGGGTGTGGGGAGAAATGGGAGCCAATACTGCTCGGTTAAGAGAGTGTGGGGGGTGTGGCTCACAAGGGTAGGTTTTTAATATTTCGGTCAATAAGAGACAAGGAGGACAAGGAGGGAAAGTAGACATATGTTGATGTTTAACGAAAAACTGGGATGAATGTTGCATCTGGGATTTTTAAGAACCGAACAATAATTTATACGGTTTTCCTCATGAGTCTTCTTGTCCACCTTGTCCACCTTGTCTTGTCCCCACCCGAAAGTAAAAAACTTTCCCC
>JAAHGR010000089.1 GCA_010672425.1 Symploca sp. SIO2E6 | reverse complement strand
AAAGAAAGACTGACATTGGCTTCTCCTCAATTCTTATAGCAATTAACGAAAAAAATAGTGATAGACAGTTGCTCAACTAATTGTCGAATGAGACTTGTCAACCATGGCAATTAAATTCAGCCTCCCTTGTAAATCTTCCCTAGAATTTATGGGGATTAGCCGTTGCAGGTAAGGCTGATAGCGAAACAGCTGATAGCCTCTAGCTTTCAGAAAATCAGCAGCAGCCAAGTTACTGCCTCTACTCCCGGCAATATTTTCGTAGAGTATAGTTGGCGCAAATTCCGTTAAAATCCTGTTACTCCCAGCTAAAACTTGTAGCTCATGTCCTTCTGCATCAATTTTCAACAAATCAACTTGACTGATATCTTCTTGCTCCACTAAACTATCTAGAGTAAAGCACTCAACTTCTTCAACCGGAATACCAGGGTTGGTAACTTGTGCTTCACCAGCAATAATTTCATTCAATTCGCTAGCACCCTGTAGAGCCAGTTTAGCTTTACCATTGCGATCGCTAGCTGCTCCAGCACAAACTTTTACCCAATCTAACTGATTAATTCTACAGGTTTCTTGCAAACAACCCACACAACCAGAAAAAGGTTCAACCGCTAACACACAACCTTCAGAACCCACCCTTACTGCTGCACTAAAGGTATAAACCCCCACATTTGCCCCCACATCAATCACCGTCATTCCAGGTTTTATCCAACTGCGCCAAAACTCCATTTCCTGTTCAAACCAGTCTCCCTCCGCTAGCAAAACGCTCGTCACTAAACTGCGGAGACTAGGCTCAACGGCTAAGCTTAACTGCTCTTCAAAAGGTAGATAAGTAATTGAACTCTCACTATCCAACTCAGTCCATTTAGCATCTAAACCATTAAGATTACCACCAATCTCCATCCAAGTATTGGCTGTTGGCAACTGTCCTAAATCCCGATAAGCCAGATATAAAGCTTGTACAATAGTTGCTGAATCTGGGGCTAACTTCCTGGCACGGTGTAAATACACAAGTCCCTCCCATTGATGGTTAATCACACTCGAAATGCCCAGCCTTAAATCAATATCAGCTGAAGGAGGTAATATTTGAGCCGCCAGATGCAGAAATCTTAATCCTGTTTGGTTATAAAACACCAATTGTGAGCGACATAACACCTCACTTAACAGCTGTAGTGCTTGAGTATAACCATCCGCCGCTGCCAAAATCTGAGCTAGCCGCTCACTCCGACTATCCTTGCCCCCCTTCCCTGGAGGCAAATAGACTATACCTGGGGTAATTTTCTGCTCATTAGCATTAGCTGGTTGTAAACTATTGATCAAGGCAGAGAATGCTGTCTGCATACCCAGCTGCATTTCTCCTGTCATCGTCTGAACTAAAGCCAGATGAGCAACACAAAGAGGATATTCCCCCAATTCCACTCCCCCCTGCAAAGCATCTAAAGCCATCTCAAGAGAGAGTCCACGCAAGGATGACTCCTCGCATTGCTCTGCTTCTATCAGTGCCAAGACAGCAAAGTTATTTAACTCTAGAGCAGATGTCGGCTCATCCCAACAAGTATCTCCCATACTCCTAGCTACCAGGGATAAGGCACTAGTATCTGGATGTAAACCCATACTTTCCAGATACTGCCAATAGCAATCAGTCGGAGAAACAGAGGATGTCATTTTAGGTGTTAGGTGTTGGGTGTTAGGTGTGTAGGGGGAAAGTTAATCTTTTTTCATAAGAGCATTGTAGTCCAGAACTCCCTGACGCGATCGCCTTCTCTTCCAGAGGCTACGCCAACGGCATCAGCTTACGCTGATCGCAATTTTATCCCAAATATCTCACCATGTAGGGGTTCGTTTTGCCAAAATCGCGAGCCAATGCCATAACTCCATCCCTAGGGAGCATCCCTGGATGACATTCTTGGTGATTGATGGTAAACTATCTACTGTAGGCTCCAATCAAAAGATTTTCCTTTGTATTCCAAATATCCAACCATGTAGGAGCGGGTTCACCAAAGACTGTGCTACTCAACGATAACTGAACTAAACCCGCCCCGACCCTTTGGACCAATTATTCCTGGGCAAACCGGGGCGGGTTTGGAAAATTGACTTGCCGATTTCCTTAAAAGTTGGCGAACCCGCCCCTACAGGGTAACAATTTGCATCTCAAATCTCAATTTTCTTCAAATCCTGCGCTCATCTACAATAGGAACTATAATCTATACCCAAAAGCACTCACCATGCCCGTAATCTCCATGTTTTACGGTGTCATCGTCAGGATGTACTACTTTGATAACCAAAAACATCATTGCCCACATATTCATGTCAGCTATCAAGACGATGAAGCCATACTTAGTATCCCTAATGGAGATATCCTTGAGGGCAAAATTAAAAAGTCTAAACTCAAGCTGGTTCAAGCTTGGATTGAAATCCATTAAGATGAACTGATGGCGAATTGGCAACTCGCAGTTAATGGGCAACAAGTCTTCAAAATTAATCCTCTTCAATAATCTGGAGTAATATTATATGTCTCCCAAAGTCGTCAAAGTTGAACCATTAGAATACTATCAACTTCGCCTCACCTTCAGCAATGGTGAAATTCGCCGCTTTGATGTCAATCCCTACCTCGACAAAGGAATATTCACTCTCTCTTCAAAGTATCGAATATTTTCAACAAGTCCGACTTAGCTTTGGCAGTGTTCAATGGCCACACGAGCAAGATTTTAGTCCGGATACTCTCTACCTCACAAGTCAACCGGAAGACACAGAGGGCGGGTTTTGCACCGAAAGGTTATCGCCTGTAGGGGGAATGAATCAGCTAAACCCGCCCCTACGGCATCGGTAAAGAAACCGGGTTTCTCTTGTTAGAGCCTTGATATCTCGTTGATAGGGGCACAAGAAACCCGGTTTCTAGTAAAATTAAGATCTACTCTCTCACTTCTGGTCAACAAGGGAGCAAAACAATGAGATTTATCAATCCCAAGGTCGATTATGCCTTCAAAAAAATCTTCGGTTCACAACAAAGCCAAGATATCTTAATCAGCTTCCTCAATGCTATCATTTATGGAGGGAAAAAAACAATCCATTCCTTGACGATTGTCAATCCTTATAATCCAGGACAGGTACTCAGCTTAAAAGATACTTATTTAGATGTCAAAGCCGTGTTGGCAGATGGGTCTATTGTCCTCATCGAAATGCAAATTGCCTCAATGACTGCTTTTAATAAACGAGTGGCTTATAATCTGGCAAAAGCCTATAGTAATCAGTTGGTTAAAGGAGAGGATTATCCCCTGCTCAATCCAGCGATTGCTGTAACCATAACAGATTTTATCCTGTTTAAAAAAAGTGCAGATGTGATTAACAAATTTGTTTTTCAGGAAGAAACCAAAAACTTTGCCTGTATTGACCAAGAATTGCGACTTATTTTTGTGGAGTTGCCCAAATTCAAGAAAACTCTCTCTGAGTCAAAAAGTTTGACAGATAAGTGGATTTATTTTCTCAAAGAAGCAGCTACCTTGGAGGATATCCCTGAGAGTTTAGAAGAAGTCTCAGAGATTAAATTTGCTTTAAATCTCGCCCAACAAGCCAACATGACAGTAGAAGAGTTGGAAATAGTAGATCGGCGAGGGATGATGTTACAAGATGAGAAAGGGCGGATAACTTATGCCCAAGAGGAAGGGATAAAAAAAGGAAAGGAAGAAGGAAAACTTGAACAAACGATCGCTCTAGTGAGCCGTTTACTTACAAAGCGTTTGGGAGAAATTACAGTAACAATTAGTGGCAAAATTGAAAACCTAACTTTGGAAGAGTTGGAAAGTTTAACAGAGGATATTTTCGATTTTCATAGTCTAGAAGATTTGGAAAACTGGTTGAAATAGCTAATGGTTGGGTATTAGGTAGGTGTTAGGTTGGACTAGAAAAAGTCAGAGAGAGTATTCCTAGATGACATTGTTGTTGATTGATGGTAAACTATTTAGCGCAAGCCATAATCAACAGCAACTTGAGATAACTGATGAATATTTCTCTAACTCCCCAATTAGAACAGTTTGTAGATGAGCAAGTTGCTAGTGGAACGTATTTTTCCGCTAGCGAAGTTATTCGTGACGGTTTAAGACTGCTGATCGAGCAACAAAAACTTAAAGAGCTCAAAATCACTGAACTACGCAAAGAAATTGCGATCGGCATAGAACAAGCAGATAGTGGGCAATTTGTCGATGGAGAAGAAGTTTTTGAGAACATCAAAGCAAAAAGCAGCGATCGCAGGAGGATACAATCCTGATGGGAAGGTTTATCCTAACCAAACAAGCGGCTACAGATATAGACGAAATTTGGGAGTACATAGCTTAATCAAACCTTGATGCTGCCGATAGAATCGTTGGTAAATTATATACAGCCATGAATAAATTAGCAGACATGCCCGGTATGGGAAACTATCGCCAAGAGTTAGCTGATGAGCGACATCGATTTTGGGTAGTTAATCCCTATCTTGTTGTCTATCGTGCTGATACTAAACCATTGCAAATTATCCGAGTCATTCACGGAGCTAGAGACATAGAAAACTTACTGTAGTTCAATTCCATACCCCTACAGGGCAACAATTAGCAACTCGCAGTTAATGGGCGACAAGTCTTCAAAATTAACCCTCTTCAATAATCTGGAGTAATTTTATATGTCTCCCAAAGTAGTCAAAGTTGAACCATTAGAATACTATCAACTTCGCCTCACCTTCAGCAATGGTGAAATTCGCCGCTTTGATGTCAGTCCCTACCTCGACAAAGGAATATTCACTCTCTCTTCAAAGTATCGAATATTTTCAACAAGTCCGACTTAGCTTTGGCAGTGTTCAATGGCCACACGAGCAAGATTTTAGTTCGGATACTCTCTACCTCACAAGTCAACCGGAAGACACAGAGGGCGGGTTTTGCACCGAAAGGTTATCGCCTGTAGGGGGAATAAATCAGCTAAACCCGCCCCTACGGCATCGGTAAAGAAACCGGGTTTCTCTTGTTAGAGCCTTGATATCTCGTTGATAGGGGCGCAAGAAACCCGGTTTCTAGTAAAATTAAGATAAACTCTCTAACTTCTGGTCAAAAAGGGAGCAAAACAATGAGATTTATCAATCCTAAGGTCGATTATGCCTTTAAAAAAATCTTCGGTTCAAAACAAAGCCAAGATATCTTAATCAGTTTTCTCAATGCCATCATTTATGGAGGAGAGAAAACCATTAAGTCTTTGACGATTGTCAATCCCTATAATCCAGGACAGGTAATCAGCTTAAAGGATACTTATTTAGATGTAAAAGCCGTGTTGGCAGATGGCTCGATTGTCCTCATCGAAATGCAAATTGCCTCAATGACGGCTTTTAATAAACGAGTTGCTTATAATCTGGCAAAAGCCTATAGCAACCAGTTGGTTAAAGGAGAGGATTATCCCTTACTAAATCCAGCAATCGCTGTAACCATAACAGATTTTATCCTATTTCCAAAAAGTGAAGCTGCGATTAACAAATTTGTTTTTCAGGAAGAAACTAAAAACTTTCCATGTATTGACAAGGAGTTGCGACTGATTTTTCTGGAGTTGCCCAAATTTAAGAAGGATCTCTCCCAGTCAAAGAGTTTGACAGATAAGTGGATTTATTTTCTCAAAGAAGCAGCTACTTTGGAGGATATCCCTGAGAGTTTAGAAGAAGTCTCAGAGATAAAGTTTGCTTTAAATCTCGCCCAACAAGCCAACATGACAGTGGAAGAGTTAGAAATAGTAGATCGGCGAGGGATGATGTTACAAGATGAGAAAGGGCGGATAACTTATGCCCAAGAGGAAGGGATAAAAAAAGGAAAAGAGGAAGGGAGAGAAGAAGGGAGAAAAGAAGGAAAAATTGAAGGAAAAATTGAACAAGCGATTGCTCTAGTGAGCCGTTTACTAACAAAACGTTTGGGAGAAATTCCAGTAACAATCAGTAGCCAAATTGAAAACCTACCCTTGGAAGAGTTGGAAAATTTAACAGAGGATATTTTCGATTTTCATGGTCTAGAAGATTTGGAAAATTGGTTGAAATAGCCAATGGTTAGGTGTTAGGTGTACAGAGGGCGAGTTTTGCACCGAAAGGTTATCGCCTGTAGGGGGAATTAATTAGCTAAACCCGCCCCTACAGGGTAACAATGTACCAAGAAAGCGGAATTGCGATCGCAACTGTAGCAAAACCCAAATAAAAATCTGGAAGTTTTGGTGTCATTTTGTCACTATTAGTGTTATAGTACAAGAAATTGATAAATAAATTCTGATGGCAAGTACCACTCCTAATGACACTCGTGTGACAGCTAGACTTCCAGCATCAGTTAAAGACACTTTACAAAAAGCGGCGGATTTGACGGGAGCAACTCTCAATCAATTTATTATTCAAGCTGCGATTAAAGAAGCCCAAGAAGTTATTAATACAGAACAGTTGATTCACTTATCGATCCAAGATGCAGATCGAATTTTTAGTCTTATAGAGAATCCACCTACCCCTAACAACCATTTAAAAAAAGCAATCGAACGACATCAGGCTTTTTTCAGTGAAACGGATTGAACTTCTGAGTAAGACTCACGACAGAAAGGGGTTTGATTGTGGAGAGGCAGCTCTAAATCAGTTTTTAGTACGCACTGCACGGCAACATATCCAGAAAGGTTTATCTCGTACCTTTGTTTTGGTTGATAATGAGCAACCATCAGTTATTATCGGCTTTTTTACTTTGTCTTTGTGCGAGGTGCGGGTTGAGTGTATTCCTCCCC
Source organism: Symploca sp. SIO2E6 (assembly GCA_010672425.1). Classification (GTDB taxonomy): domain Bacteria; phylum Cyanobacteriota; class Cyanobacteriia; order Cyanobacteriales; family Coleofasciculaceae; genus Caldora. Next base: position 10,957 of record JAAHGR010000089.1, on the reverse strand, counting down.
GCTGGGCAAAGAAATATCCCTCTATCGTTCCTGGGGTGAAGTTGGCAAGGTTAGGGGTGTCTTTAGATTGGCAAAGGCAAGGAATAGGCGGGATTTTGTTAGTAGAGGTAATGCAACGAGCTTTGGTTATTGCAGAGAATGCTGGAGTGATTGGGTTGTTTGTGGATGCTAAAGATTTCTCGGCAAAAGCTTATTATGAGCGATACGGGTTTGAAGGAACAAAAGAGCGTCCATTATTGTTATTTTTGCCTTTATCTAGCATTTCTAAATGAGTTGTGATAAGTTAATCGTTAGAGAAGGCGATCGCTTACTAATTGCATTCACGATTATTTCTGATTATTATACCCTTCTACCACCTAAAACCTAACACCTAACACCTAACACCTAACACCTACCTTCAGGCTCCCATCCCTGAATACTGCTTCAATCCTCTACGCCATAACCAGCGGTTCCAGAGGAAAAACAGCCCAGTCCAACCTAGCATCACCAACATACTTCGCCCCAGAGCCACCGGTAGTCCCATTAAAACGGATGCCGGGAAGTCCACGAGATAAGGGAAAGGTGTCCAAAGCGCTATTTCCCGTACTACTGGAGGAAAAACTTCTAGAGGAGCAATCATGCCAGAGAGAAATGAGTAGAATAAAAACCAGAATTGCTCTAAAGCAGCGGCTCTTTCTGTCCAAAAGGCAAACATGGCTAGGGTGTATTGGATTAAAAACCGCAGGATAAAAGCGATCACACTTACTAAGACAAACAGTAATACCCTACCAAAACTCGGTAACCAAAACGCCTGGGGATAGAGCAAGAAGAACAAACTCACTAATAATAGTATCAAAGGTAAGCGGGCAAACCGTTCCGATACATGTTCGGCGATAGGATGCCATACAGGATCGATTGGTTGTAGCAGTCGGGGAGAGAGCCTTCCTTGCACCACATCTCTTTCAAAATTCCAAATTACCCACACTACCGTCAACTCACTGATAATAAAAACACAGATAAAGTAGCGAGCAAAATCCGTAGGTTCCAGGGCGAATTGTCCTCCTTGGGATGCCCTTATCCAAACACCCATCATAATCAGGGGGAAAGTACCTGACAAGATCCACAAAAACTGTTCTGCTCGGTATTCCAATAAATTGGCGTAGTAAACTGAGAGAAAGGCTTGAATTTTTCTGATAACTTTGTTCAAGAGACTACCCCCGTACTGAAAACTCTACCGATTACTTCTTCAACGGGTGGCTCAGTGACACTCAAATCTTTCACTGCTAACTCTGCCAAAATCCGGGATACTGTAGAGGTAAGTTCCTCTCGTCGCACCAAGAAGCGTACTTCCAAACCTTCTACTGCTTCTAGTTCACCATAAGTAGATAGCTTTTGGGTAGGTAAGGGTTGGGCAAGTTCTACTCTTACCTCCCGATAAGGAGCAAAGCGCTCCAACAATCCCTCCAGAGAACCATCATAAATCAACTGACCTTGATGAATCACTAGTACTCGCTGGCACAGAGCAGTGATATCAGCCATGTAGTGACTGGTTAACAGTACAGTTGCTCCCGTGTAGCTATTGTACTCCCGTAGGAACTCCCGCACCCCCAGTTGAGCGTTAACATCCAATCCCAAGGTTGGCTCATCCAGGAATAATATCTGAGGCTGATGGAGGAGTGCTGCTAGCAATTCGGCTTTCATGCGCTCCCCCAAAGAAAGTTTCCGCACTGGCTGTTTCAGTTTACCTTCTAAGGCCAGCATTTCTGTAAGTTCCCCGACTCGATACCGGAAGTCTTTGTCGCTAATGCCATAGACAGCGGCATTAATTTTTAAAGAATCTAGTGCTGGTAAGTCCCAAAGTAACTGCTGCTTTTGTCCCATAACTAGGGTAATCTTTTGTAAAAAGCTAGCTTGACGCCGGAAGGGAATGTGATCCGCAACTCTCACTAAACCACCTGAGGGATGAATTAGTCCAGTGAGCATTTTGAGAGTGGTGGTTTTTCCCGCGCCATTGGGTCCTAAGAACCCCACTACCTCTCCCATACCAATTTCCAAGGAAACGTTTTGCACTGCTTTGACTTGGCGATAGGTACGGTTGAGAAAGTGAGCCAATGTGCCTTTAAGACCCGGTTCTTTTACTGCTACAGAATAAACCTTACTCAGGTTGTGAGCCACAACGATAGACATTAGTTATTAGTCATTGGTCATTGGTCATTTGTCAATGGAATTGCCTACAATACCAATGAAAGCGATCGCATACCGTATCTGCCTATACCCTACAGGCGCACAACCACTCCATTATGTAAATAATACCACAAAGACACAAAGATCACAAAGGGTAAAAAAGATAGACTTGAGCAGATTGAAATTTGAGAATTGAGAATTGAGTCCAACGCGAGCAAGATGCTCGCACTACGAGGGTGGCACTTGCAATTTTAGTGATTTTTTGCTATTATTATTTCATAATAGGATAAGCGACCATGCTACTCTTGCTCAATTCTCAATTCTCCTAGTCTTCAGCAGCAATACAAGTCTCAATCGCTTTGGTAGAAGAAAAGTCAATTTCCTGACTTAAGCCGATGACACATTCTGAAAAGCGAAGAGGTAACAGACTACGACGGCAGCGATCGAAAGCTAAAAGTACCTCTGGGTTTGAAGTATGCTGGTTAATATCAACTATGCAACTTGCCAATTCTAGAGGACGTCGTACTCGTTGGCAACCATAGAGGGCTTCATCTGCCATTATTGGCGTCTGAGCCTTGATTTTCAGAACACACCAAGACAAATCCTCTGGATAAAGTGCCTCTGCACAAACATCCGCCGCTAGGTTGCGGGAAATATTGGCTCTCAATAGTTCATCAGCACAGGTTTTAAATTCATTGGAGTTAGCCACTGCTGGTTTTGGGGGAATTACCATAGCTACAATGCCAGCTATTGCTAACCCAGAGGCACAGAATCGGAACAAGGGTGAGATTGTCATTTGTTGTTTGTCATTTGTTGTTTGTCATTTGTTGTTTGTTGTTTGTTGTTTGTTGTTTGTCATTAGTAAGGGGTAAATAACTTAATGCAAAAAGTGACGAATGCCTGTCAACACCATCACTAAACCGAGTTCATCAGCAGCTTGTATCGAATCTTGGTCTCGCAAGCTACCACCAGGTTGTACCACTGCCTCGATCCCGGCAGCGGCGGCTGTGCGAATGGAGTCATCAAAAGGGAAAAAACCATCACTGGCTAATACACCACCCTTGGCTTGCTCTCCTGCTTGTTCTAGGGCAATTTTAACCGCACCAACACGATTCATTTGACCAGCACCAATACCCAAGGTAGTGCGATCGCGAGTTACTACAATAGCATTAGATTTGACATGTTTGGCCGCTTTCCAGGCAAAGAGGAGTTCTGCTAATTGCTCTGGGGTTGGTTGCTTTTGAGTTACTACCTGCCAATTATCCGAGGAATCTACAGATTCATCAGCACCTTGTACCACAAACCCTCCAGCAATTACCTGTACTGTTTGTTTTGGTCCTGTCTGTAAGTCAGGTAATAGTAGTACCCGTAATTTCGGTTTGTTACTGAGGATTCCCAAGGCATCGGGAGCACATCCAGGTGCCACTACACATTCTAAAAAGGTTTTAGTTAAGGCTTGGGCTGTAGCAGCATCAATGTCTTGGTTCAAGGCAACAATCCCACCAAAAGCAGAAATCGAGTCTGCCCCAAATGCCTTCTCATAGGCTTGGGCAAGGGTATCTCCCATCGCAATGCCACAGGGATTAGTATGTTTGATCACTACCGCTGTTGGAGCATCAGTAAATTCGGCAATAATGCGTCGTGCTGCTTCCAAATCCACCAAATTATTGTAACTGAGTTCTTTGCCTTGGAGTTGGCTCGCTGTTGCCCAACCAACAGATACTGTTCCTGTTTGATACCAAGAAGCCGGTTGATGGGGATTTTCTCCGTAACGTAGAGGTTTTACCTGTTGTCCTGACAGGACAAATTGTTGAGGTAGCATTCCTCCCGTTGGAGAAGAGCCAGAAGTAGTTGCTGCTTGCTGGGCAAGGTAGGAAGCGATCGCTTGGTCGTAGACAGCAGTATGGGAAAATGCTTCAATGGCACAGGTTTGACGAAACTCTAGAGATGGCTTGTCTTCATTCTGGCGCAACTCTTCTAAATAACAATCGTATTGACTAGATTTGCACAGCACCGTTAGATGAGCATAGTTCTTAGCCGCCGCTGTCAGCATAGTGGGACCACCAATATCAATATTTTCGATCGCCTCAGCTAACTTTACTCCTGGTCGAGCTATAGTCTCCTCAAAAGGATAGAGATTCACTACTACCAAATCAATCGGACGTAGGTTGTGCCTCTCCATGTCCGCCACATCTTCTGCTATGTCTCCGCGTCCCAGAATACCACCATGAATCAAGGGATGCAGGGTTTTGACTCTACCCCCCAAAATCTCAGGGAATCCAGTGTAATCGGAGACTTTGGTTACCTGTAATCCTGCTGCCTGCAGTGCTGTAGCCGTTCCCCCACTGCTAATCAAATCGAACTCAAATTCTTCAACTAGCTGACGGGCAAAGTCAATTAGTCCTGTCTTATCAGATACACTCAGCAGCGCCAGATTTCTCATGAATTAGCGGTTTTGTTTGCTCCACAACTTGGGTTTAGATCAAGGCTGATGGACTAGCTTGCAATTTTATACAGTAGCACATTGCCTAGGTTATTGTAACCCCGTCTGTAATTCCGACAACTATCCAGAAGCTGATATGCTTTTAAAAGAAAGCAAAGCCGTAGAGTGGGCATAAGCACTGTGCTAAAATAACTATAGCTTAATGGTTGTCGGAAAATTATCGTCATGATTTCCAGTGCGTCGATTGCCCAAGGTAAGGAAAAAATCACACCCCATCAAACAATTCCACCTCTAGAAAATGGTGACACACTGAATGTTACTGAGTTTGAACGTCGCTATAGTACCATGCCCACGCTGAAAAAAGCGGAGTTAATTGAAGGAATTGTTTACATGGGATCACCTCTGAGAATTACTCAACATGGCAACCCCCATAGTTCGATTATTGGTTGGTTAATGGTTTATCAAGCTTACACACCCGGGGTGCAATTGGGAGATAACTGTACGGTTCGCCTTGATGCCGACAATGAACCTCAACCAGATGCACTGCTGAGAATTGAAGTAGGAGGACAATCAACTATCAGCGAAGATGGCTATGTAGAAGGTGCCCCGGAATTAATTGCAGAAATTGCTGCTAGCACAGTATCTATTGATATACATGACAAGCTGAAGGTTTATCGACGCAATCAGGTACAAGAATATATTGTTTGGCGAGTTGAGGATCAAAAATTAGATTGGTTTCGTCTGGTGGAAGGCAAATATATTAAGCTAACTGCTAATGAGGAAGGGATAATTAGTAGTGAAGTTTTCCCTGGTTTATGGTTGGATAAACAGGCTTTATTAGCAGGAGATTTAGCTAAGGTATTAGCGGTATTGCAACAGGGATTGGCAGCAAGATGAGTAATATCATGTTCGGTTGATCACTTATAGCGCTACGCACATACAAATTAGACGATATTTTTTCTCTGTGTTCCTCTATGCCTGGAGTGGTGAGTTTCCTAAATGTCCTAACCAAAATGCGTAGTGCTATAAGTATTCAACCAGACATGATATTAGACAAAAAAAATTAACCCCGTCCTCACTGTGCCAATGGGAACGGGGTTTTCTGGTAACAAAAACTCACGATTCAACTAGAGAGGATTGATTTCCCAGTACCCATCTCAATAGTGATGAGGTTGGGATACTTGAGCAAATCGCGAGTTTTTTGTTCAACAATCAATCGCTTTTGGGTAAACCTGACTACATAGGATGGAATAGAAGATCAGGGAAAAAGCGGTTAAATTCAATCAAAATTCCAGCCGTAACAGTTAACAACAGAAACATTAACACTGGCGCGGTGGAAAGATACTTTTGCAAATCTGCCATGGAAAATTCTCCTCAAAACTAGCGGGGTGAAACAGGAATTTCGTCGTCCTTAGCAAACATCTTGCCGGAGGCGTATTCTCCAAAAGCAGCTAATGGCCAGGAAAAGCCAAAGAGCATTTTACTGATTGCTAGAGGCACATCAATAACGATTTCTTTCTCTTCTGGGTTCTTGCCTTCTTTAATGGTTTGTAGATAGCTGCGACCAACCCAACCAATCCAACCTGTAATATACAGGAACAGAATGCCAGGAATAATGAAGTCACCAGCATGACTTAAACGACCATCGACGATTAAGTGAGGTAAGCCTTCCTCACCACAGAGAGCTTCTGAATAACGATCAAATCGCTTTTTCCCTGATTCAGGGTCACCAGTGGTATTAACAGCATCAGCTGCTCTTTCCTGAAAAGCAGGGGAATCCTTGCAAGGGGTGAGACCAGCCACACCCTCAGCAGAGGCAGCGGTGGCACAACTGAACCACAAAACAACGGCAAAAACTAATGCCAACAATCTTCTCATAAGGTTTGTTTCCTTTTGTTACAGAACAAAAAGTTTTGTGTACAAAAGAATGAAGCTATTTGTACACCTCGTACACCAAAGTAATCTTACTCTGACGGGTCAACCTAGTAAAGTTTTAATTAAATAAACTAGATAAATTACTTTTGGGAATGGGGAATGAGGAATAGGGAATAGGGAATGGGGAATGGGTGAGTGTAAAGATATCCCTTGTCTCCCTGTTGCCTGCTCCCTCACTGCCTTCACACAACCAAGGGATACAGCATTGCTCCTAGAGCAAGCACCCCCCCAATGATCATCAAACCTGCTGGCATGAATTTGCGAGTTTTAGCGAGCCGGATGATAAAGACAACAATCAGTAATGCTGCTACTACTGCTGCCAAAGTTAATCCCCAGGTTTGTCCTTGGAGTTGCAGGATACCAGCAATCATCAGTAACAGACCACTAGTTATCCCAGAAATAAGTGAGATTTTGCTTTTGGCTTGTACATATCCAATAATCCCCCCCACTAAGGCGAGGACGCCATAGGCGATCGGTGCTACGATAACTAAATCCATTGTTTAATCAACCCTATTCAATAGTGGAATAATCTATCTTCCCACACTCCCTACTCTTGAGGAACAAGGGAACAAGGGAACAGAGAATAGGGAATAGGGAATAGGAGAAGAGAATTGTTTCTTCGATTCAATTGGGGGCGCGAAGCGCTCCTCTAGGTCATATGGCTTGTGTCTTAGCAATAGAAACTAGTTGTGATGAAACGGCAGTAGCGGTTGTCAGGAATCGTAGCTGTTGTAGTAATGTTGTTGCTTCTCAAATTCCAGTCCACCGACGCTATGGAGGTGTTGTGCCGGAGGTAGCCTCCCGTACTCATGTAGAGACCATCAATGAAGCAATTGCTCAAGCTTTGGTGGAGGCTCAACTGGACTGGGAGGCAATTGATGGGGTGGCGGCTACCTGTGCTCCTGGATTGGTTGGCTCGTTGATGGTGGGTTTAACTGCTGCCAAAACCCTGGCAATTGTTCACCAAAAACCTTTTCTGGGTATCCATCATCTGGAGGGTCACATTTACGCTACATATCTGAGTGAACCGGAGTTGGAGCCGCCTTTTTTGTGCTTGTTGGTTTCTGGCGGTCACACGAGCTTGATTTATGTTAAAAACTGTGGTGATTATGAGATGCTGGGTTCTACCCGTGACGATGCAGCAGGTGAAGCTTTTGATAAGGTAGCCCGGTTGTTAAATTTAGGTTATCCCGGAGGCCCAGCTATTGACCGCTTAGCACGAGAGGGCAATCCTGGAGCTTTTCGGTTACCAGAAGGGAAAATATCTCTTCCCAATGGAGGATATCACCCCTACGATTCCAGTTTTAGCGGCTTGAAAACAGCGGTACTGCGATTGGTACAAAAACTAGAGCAGGAAACCTCTGAACTACCAGTGAGGGATCTTGCCGCCAGCTTCCAGGAAACCGTGGCACGATCGCTTACTAAACGGGCAATTGCTTGTGCTCTAGACTACGGTTTAAACACCATTGCCGTTGGAGGTGGGGTTGCTGCTAATCGTGGATTGAGACAGCATTTGCAAGCTGCTGGAGCCCATCACAACTTACGAGTTATTTTTCCTCCTCTGAAATTCTGCACTGACAATGCGGCGATGATTGGCACTGCTGCGGCAGACCATCTTAACCGGGGACATATTTCTCCCCTCACTCTAGGAGTCCAATCTCGTCTTCCAATTACTAGGGTTATGGAATTATATTAATGAGTGATGAGTAATGAGTAATGAGTGATGAGTAATGAGTATTACTAACACCTAACACCTAACACCTCATACCTAATACCTATATTAAAGTTGATTGTAGCGAATGAACTTAAATCAAATGAGTTATTTATATCAGGGTTGTGCTCAGGGTTTGTTGGCGGTCTTTTGTTTGCTATCAAACAACCGGGTTATCGCCCAAATTATCCCCGATACTACTCTGCCGACTAATTCCCTGGTTACTCCCTCTGGCAATATTTTGAGGATCGACCAGGGAACAGTCCTAGGCAATAACCTATTTCACAGCTTCCAAGAGTTTTCTGTCCCTACAAATACCGAAGCTTTCTTCGATAACGCTACCAATATTAACAATATTATTAACCGGGTCACTGGGGGCAACAGCTCCCAGATTGACGGCATGTTGAGAGCTAATGGAAGTGCCAACCTCTTTTTCATTAATCCTAACGGTATCGTTTTTGGACCTACGGCTTCCCTCAATCTTGGAGGTTCATTTATTGCTTCTACAGCGGACAGTCTTCAGTTTGCTGATGGTAGCTCTTTTAGCGCTACTAATCCCCAAGCTTCACCTCTATTGACAATGAATGTTCCCATTGGTTTGCAATTTGGCAGCAATCCGGGGGCAGTTGTCCTACAGGAAACAACTCTGGAAGTTGACCCTGGAAATACTCTAGGATTGGTTGGGGGGGATGTCAGACTACAGGGAGGGACGCTATCAGCACCAGGGATCGATTCCCAAACCCAACCTGGAGGCAGAATTGAGCTGGGAAGTGTGGCGGCAAACCAGAATGTCAGCCTGACACCAACAGCTATAGGCTGGACTTTCGGTTATGAAGAAGTACAAGACTTTAGAGACATTCATCTGTCTGGAGGAGTTTCCGTTGATGCTAGTGGAGAACCGAGTGGCAATATTCAAGTGCAGTCGAGGAGGTTAGAACTAATAGAAGGTTCACGGATTGTCTCTTTTAACTCAGGAGCACAACTGGGAGGCTCGATTGAAGTTAATGCTTCTGAGGTAGTGTCCATCAGGGGAAATGGCCCCCAAACTCATCAAGAGAATCTGGTGCAGGTGGTTATTGGCCCTCCCGACTCAGCCAAATTACGCCACGGCTTTTTCACCTTGAGTTTTGGTTCTGGCTCTGCTGGCGATATTACCATTAATACAGACTCCTTGATCGCTCGTGATGGTGCTTTTGTCGAAACTCAGGCATTGGGAGGACCAGCAGGAGATGTGACAATCTGGGCCACTGATTCTATAGATGTGAGTGGTTTCTTTCTGGGAAATACTGTAGCCCTTGGAGCAACAGCTCCTTCTGGGAACATGAACATTAATACCAGGAAGTTAATTGCACGAGAGGGTACACAAATTGCGGTGGTGAGTCTTGGGGATGGTAGGGGGGGCAATTTAACCGTTAATGCTTCAGAAACTATAGAATTAGTGGGTAATCCAGCAATACCTGTGGGAAATTCTGCGTTTGTTACTGGTTTGTACACTACTACTTTGGGTTCCCAAGATGCTGGAAATTTAGAAGTTTCTACCCGTGAGATCATCTTACGGGAGGGAGGCATTATGGGAGCAAATACTTTTGCTGGGGGACGGGGTGGGAGTGTCAATATAACTGCCACAGAGTCAATACTCATTAGTGGTATATCTTCCCCAGATGATGGCTTTAGCTTTCCTAGTTCCCTCCAAGCGCTGGCTTATCCCGGCTCTACTAATGGGGGAGGAGATGTGACTTTAACTACTGGAGTTTTAACGATCCGCAATGGAGCGAATATCAATGTAGGAGCTTTAGTACCAGGATTTGCTGGGAGTTTACAAGTTACTGCTAACTCAGTAATTCTGGACAACCAAGGGAGTCTGGCTTCCGCAACTGTATCTGGTGAAGGGGGCAATACTACCCTCAATGTACGAGACTTCATACTGCTACGTAATAACAGCGAAATTACTGCAGAAGCTGGAGGCTCTGGTAATGGCGGCAATGTTGCTATTGATACCAATTTTGTTGTAGCAGTCGAAGCAGAAAATAGTGACATTATCGCTAACGCCTTTACTGGTGATGGCGGTAACATTAATATTAGAGCCCAAGGAATTTTTGGTCTAGTACAAACTACTGGTTCACCCAATGATTTAATTAGTGAAATCAACGCCAGTTCACAAACCGGGATTCAAGGAGTTGTGCAAATCACCACCCCTGATGTTGAAACCACTTCCCGATTAGTAGAATTGCCAGAGGAGGTGATTGATCTTACGGATCAAGTAATTGCTAGATGTACAGCAGCTGAGGGTAACTCCTTTACTATTACCGGCAGCGGAGGCATACCAGAAGATCCTACAGCAGCGATCCGAGGGCAGACTGTCTGGGTAGATTTGCAAAATTTTTCAGCAGAAGGGGAGCCAAGTCGGACAGTTTCCCTCAAAACGCCCTCATCTTGGCAACCAAATCCTTCCTCCCCAATAGTTGAAGCCACAGGCTGGGTAGTTGATGAGGAGGGGAATGTAGAGTTAGTAGCTCATCTGCCGGATGGGACTCTCATCGGAAGTGCTTCTAGGTATCTGGGATGTGCTAGAGAGCCGGTCAAACAATTGAAGATTGAAGATTGAAGATTTTAGATTTACCCCATAAATAAATTTAGGGGCTTGAGGATTTAAAGATTGAAGATTTTAGATTTATTCCATAAATAAATTTAGGGGCTTGTGACCG
>JAAHGR010000889.1 GCA_010672425.1 Symploca sp. SIO2E6 | reverse complement strand
TGAGTTCGGGAGTGAGCCTGAAAGCCAGGAATGTGAATTTTCTGGCCAAACCCAGTACCGACAACTGCGACACCAATTGGTTGTTTGTTGTTTGTCATTTGTCGTTTGTTGTTTGTTGTTTGTTTTGTTCCTGTGACGAATGACTAGTGACTGATGACAAATGACCACTGACTCTGGAAAATGCTGCTAGCAACGTCTCAATTTCTTGCTCTCTACCGTAGAGTTTTTGGGGAATCTGAAACTTGTCGGCAAGATCCTGGTTACCAAGAGGGAAAGAGTCAATTTTGCCTGTAGTTTGTAATTGTTGCCAACATCGCTCTAAATCTGCCTTTAGTCCGAAAGCACTTTGATATCGCTCCTCTGCCGTTTTGGCCATCAATTTCATTACTATAGCTGAAACAGCTAAAGGAATTTCTGCATTCAATTTATGAGGAGTAACTGGCTGTTTCGCTAGATGACAGTGAACCAATTCGAGAACATCAGTAGTTGTAAAAGGCAACTTTCCAGTTAGCAGTTCATAGAAACTGGCTCCGAGGGAATAAAAGTCAGTGCGGTAATCGAGGGCGCGGTTCATTCTCCCAGTTTGTTCGGGAGAGATATATGCTAATGTACCTTCTAGGACATTGGGGTTTTTCAGGGTGGGGTTTTCACGGGTTAATTGAGTTGAGATACCAAAGTCGATGATTTTGACTTGTCCGGTTTCTGGATGCAGGACAATATTGCCGGGATTAAGATCTTTATGGATGACGTTGCGGCTGTGAATTTGACCTAAAATCTCGGCTACTTGTATGGCAAGAGGCAGAAATTCTTCTAGAGACATCACTTCTTGAGTTGCCCTCAAGTCGTTCAGTAACATCCTCAAGGAGTTGCCACCAAAATCTTCGAGAATAATAACCAAGCCTCTGTGATACTCTCTTATGCTATAAGCTTTGACAATCCCCTCGACGAGATTCAGATGGCGAGTGATCTCATATTCCTGCTTATAGCGGGTGAGTTCAGCAGGGGTAGGATAGTCTTGCTTGAGCACCTTAAGGATAACCGCGTGATTATCCTGCTCTCGAATGCCTCGATAAACTATCGAGTTGGCACTGTTGTAGATGGCAGAGAGAATCTGATAACCGTCAAGTTTGAGCATCTTTGGGTTCTCTAGCAGAAGTTTGGTTGAGACTTGAATCAATTTTACCCTCAACCCCTGACTAGGTATCGCATTCTCAGCACTGATTAAGCAATAAAGCGATCTCGCCCTCAAGCCTATGCCATTAAGATCCTGCATTTCCCACAGGGAGAATATCAGCTCGAATGTATTGACAGTCAGGTTACGTTGAGATAAAGTTTTCTATAACTAAAGAATTTTACCAACTTAATATCTGAGATAAACAGAAATCTAGAATTCAGCAGACAAAATTCAGGATAAAACAGAATATCTAGTTTCTAAGTTTATGATGTTGAGCAAGCCCAAAGTGTCCCAGTTGAAGTTAGTAGCCTGGGAAGTTTTATCCTACTTCAATTCTATAGGAGGCAATTATGTCGTCTGGAGACTCTTATCTCACCCCACTTCGCGGAAGACCAGAATTCGCCAATCCCATTCCCAAAAAAACAGTACCTGAAAATCCTATGGCTCCCGATTCTGCTTATCAGCTGATTACGGACGAGTTACTCTTAGACGGTAGTCCAGGATTAAATCTGGCTACCTTTGTGAACACGTATCAGGATGAATGGGGACGGAAACTCGCATTAAACAGTCTGAATAAGAACTTCATCGATCATGAGGAATACCCAAAGTCAGGTCTTGCGGAAAAACGCTCTATTTGGATGCTAGCGCAAGAACTTGGTACCCAATTTCAGACGGGGGACGATGACCCTGACACGTCACAGAATTTCTATGGTTCGGCAACCATTGGCTCTTCCGAAGCAGTGATGCTGGGACTGATTGCCCATAAATACAAGTGGAACCAAATCAATTACCAGAATCTTGAGGCTGGAAAAGCCGATCCTCAAGATCGACCTGTAGTACTGATGAGTGCTCACGTACACAGCTGTTGGGATAAATTTTGCAGGTATTATGGTGCCCTAGGACTTTACGTGGAGATAGATAGTTTCCCTTACACCATTTCGGGTGACAAGGTTAGTGAAATTCTCAACACCCGTATCGAAGATCCTGATTCTCCCTATGCCAAAAGCGTCAAGAAATACATGAAATATTTGAACCATCAGGGTGATAGAACCATTGGTGAATTGGTGATGACTGTTGGTGCTGTGGTAGGCACAACTTTCACGGGTAACTCAGATCAGGTTGCGGAGATCGATACAGCTGTTGAGCAGTATTGCAAAAACAAAAGCGACTTAAATTTGGATATCCCTATTCATGTAGATGCTGCTAGCGCTGGCTTCGTTTTACTTTTTTCAGACAATGGTGAGGATATTCCCTTTAAATTCGGGGAGACCCAAAGAGTGCGCTCCATCAATATCTCCAATCACAAATTTGGAATGACTTATCCTGGTATGGGAAGTGTAATTTTCAGGGATGCATCGGTGGTACCTGACGAGCTCATTTTCAATATCACCTATCTGGGAGGCGGTTTCAAAGACTATACGGTGAACTTTTCCCGAGGAACAAGCACAATTCTGTTGCAATACTATAATTTTTTGAGGTTTGGTCGCTCTGGTTATAAAAGCATTATCCGTAACTGCTTAGACAACGCACAAGCTTTCTGGAAAGGTCTCAAAACAAGCCCTACACTTAAAGACCTCTTTAAAAATATCAGTGATGTGGATCATTTACCTATTGTCGTACTCACCTGGGCTGATGGTATTGGTCAACAGCAATGGAATCTTAAACATTTATCTGACGAGTTGCGGATGAGTGGATGGATTGTCCCATTTTATTACTTGCCCAAAAGTTCACCGGAAGATACTCCTGATTCCAGCCATGAACCTCCCAGC
>JAAHGR010000888.1 GCA_010672425.1 Symploca sp. SIO2E6 | reverse complement strand
GGATGGTTGGTGTTTTACTGCTGCAGTGTAATAAGCTGAGAGTTCTTTGGTTAATACGGTCATTGACCAACCATCACTAGCGATGTGATGTAAGGTGACTTGCAGTAGATGTTCAGTGGATCCTAGTTTCAGGAGTTGGGCTCGTATGGGGGGGTCTACTTCTAAATTGAACTGTTGTTCATTTTCTTTTTCGAGCAACTGTTGCAGTTCAACTTTTTGTTGGGATGGCGTTAACCCACTCAGGTCTTTTTTAGGTAGTCCTAATTCAAATGGGGGTTTAATTACTTGTACTGGTCTATCGTTGACAGAGCTAAATGTAGTTCTGAGGGTTTCATGACGAGCAATAATTTGGTTAAGACTTTGTTCTAGAGCAACTTCATCTAATTGACCCATTAGATGTATGGTCAATGGTATATGGTAGGCATTGCCAGTTAACCGAGTTTGTTCTAAAAACCAGATCCTTTGCTGGGCAAAAGATAGGGGAATTACCTGTTCCCTAGAAATTACTGGGATAGCTTGGCTTTCGTTAGTAACTGGAAGCAACTGCTGCTGTTCCAGCTTTTCCAAGATCAGCTCCCGCTGTTGTGGCGAAAGATTAGCCAGACGTTGTTGGAGATCATTCATTTGATTCATTATCCATTAACCTCAGCTAAAAGTTTTTCCAGGATATTACTGTCTACTTGCGTCAGCCGTTGCTCAACCACAATTGCTGCAAGTTTGGCTATAGTAGAGTTTTCAAACAAGATACTTAGGGGCAGGTCAATGCCAAAAGTTTGTCGTATCCGAGACATCACTTGAGTTGCTATCAAAGACTGTCCACCTAATTCAAAGAAGTTGTCATTGAGCCCCACCTGTTCTATACCCAGCACTTGAGCCCAAATTTCAGCTAATGCCTTCTGAGTTTTAGTCTGAGGAGCCACGAACTCCGTTGACAGACTACTAGCACGATCTGGTGCAGGCAAAGCCTTACGGTCTATCTTGCCATTGGCGGTAAGTGGCAATTGTGACAATACCACATACCCACTCGGCATCATATATTCTGGCAACTGCTCTTCCAGATATTCCCTCCACTGCGGTATCAGTTGTTTCGCCACCTGGGAAACTAAGGGATTAGTAACATAACGATGCCAGTTCCTCTCTACAACTGATTTTTGAGTTAATGGTGTTAACACCATCCCCTCTGCTGCTAACTCCCGACGCACAAATACTGCATCCATAGATCCAACTCCCCCTTGTGCTGACCAGCACAACTCCAAAGAATACCCCATACTAGTACTCAGTTGATATAACTTTTCTGGGTCGATGCCTGGGACTGGCTGTTCTTGTATTTTTTGTCTCAACTGCTGCACGTTCAGTTGTGGCTCTGGCTGTGATAGTAGTTCCACTGCCAGAAGATCATTTCCTACTCGACTATTGGCTAAACCACTCAAGCAAATTGATTCTGGTTGCTTTTGCTGTAAATAGGTACTGATGTCTTCATAACTCATCCCTGCTCCCTGTTCTACTGGAGGGGATATGATCGTCTTTGGTTTGGCTTGTATGTGTAACAGCACAGTGTAGCGATATTTATTCAGTTCGTTGAGTTCGCTTCCCCTCTGTAAACGGATCTGTACCTGGCTGATTTCGGGATATTGCTCTTTGAGAGCAACAAACAGTTCTGGTGACAACAATAACTCCGTCTCCTCCAATATTTCCCTGTCTATGTTTTGTCTGAGTTGTTGTACAGACAGAGTTGGAGTAGCTTTGTGCAGTTGGACTGTGGTGTGAAACGCTTTCATTAATGGCAAAGAGCGGATATCCCCTAGGAAAATCATTCCTCCTGGTTTGACTGCGAGGATGCTGTTTTCTATTACCTGTGACAGATACTCGATACTGGGAAAATGCTGGATGATAGAATTAAGAATCACTACATCGAAGCTATTCTCGGCTATCTGAGTCCTGTCTTCAGCTCGTTTTTGTTCTAAGCTGACATGAGCATATTTTTCCGGTTGCTGGAGCAGGAGTTGTTGGACATACTCCACTGAAGCCCTAGAAATATCCGTGCCGTAATAGGCTTGTACCTGGGGGGCGATTTGGAATAGTAACATTCCCGTACCACAACCGATTTCCCACACCCGTTGGGGTTGATGGGCTAATACTTGACTGACGATATCCTTAGCCCACAATCGCATTTGTGCTTCTGGTATCGGTTGGTTGTCGTAGTTGCTTAACCAACCTCTGATGTTGAAAAATGGATCTTGGACTTCACTTAGTTCTGAGTAAATTTGTTGGTTGTATATCTGTTGCCAACTGCTAACTTGAATATCTGATAGTTCTGAGTTTGAGCTGGTGGCTTCAGTTTCGGGTACTATGTATGCTACTAAACGTTTGTTGGCTGGGTTGTCTTCCCTGGCTACTACTACTGTCTCTTTAACCGTGGGGTGTTGATTTAGAGTGATTTCAATTTCCCCAGTTTCGATGCGGTAACCTCGGATTTTTACTTGGTGGTCGATCCTACCCAAGAATTCAATGTTGCCATCGGGTAGATAACGTGCTAAATCTCCTGTTTTATACAGTTTTGATTGTTCATCTGAATCAATAGCCTCTTGAGCCAGCATTGGTAATTGTGGTGGAAAGTTTTCCTCATTACTTAAAAAGACCTTCTGCCTTCTGCCTTCTGCCTTCTGCCTTCTCTTAAAGGGATTTGGTATAAATTTGGCTGCGGTGAGTTCAGGATGGTTGTGATAGCCGATGGCTAGTCCATCTCCACTAATGTGTAGTTCTCCTGCTACTCCTATGGGTACCAATTGTAAATTGCTATCCAGGATGTATACTTGGGTGTTTGATATCGGTTTGCCTATAGGTGGTGATAAGCTGCTTCCTTTTCCAGAAGCTACTAATCCAGAGGTAGTTACAACAGAGAATACAGTTGTAACTACCTCTGGATTAGTAGCTTCTGGAAAAG
>JAAHGR010000887.1 GCA_010672425.1 Symploca sp. SIO2E6 | reverse complement strand
GAGAGTATAACGTTAATGTATAACATGTAGTGAAGGTGTATGTACGATTGCATACGCTATTTAACCCACTTGACTACCCATAATAGGATTAGCTTAACCCTATTGACTACCCATAAGCCCCCTTGACTACTCATAGTAGGCTAGCTTAACCCTATTGACTACCCATAAGCCCCCTTGACTACTCATAGTAGGCTAGCTTAACCCTATTGACTACCCATAAGCCCCCTTGACTACTCATAGTAGGCTAGCTTAACCCTATTGACTACCCATAAGCCCTATTGACTACTCATAGTAGGCTAGCTTAACCCTATTGACTACCCATAAGCCCCCTTGACTACTCATAGTAGGCTGGCTCAGCCCTATTGACTACCCATAAGCCCCCTTGACTACCCATAGTAGGCTAGCTCAACCCTATTGACTACTCATAACAAGATTAGCTTACCCCCATTGACTACCCATAGATGCGGGGCTACTCAGAGGGTCTATTGATGACTACAACGCCAATACAGTATAGTTTACAGCGATTTATTCGTAACTAGGTTTAGTTGGCTTACAGTGGTTATCATTACTTGACCACCCATGACGAGACGATACTTAGTTAACCTGACTTGACTACTCTTAACCCCTTCATAAAACATCATGCCCACTTGACTACCCATATGACCCTCACGCCACAACCACGGACAATTCATAGAAGTATTGCCTGAAAAATACAATAACCATATAAAAAAAACAATGCTTGTTTTTGGGCAATCGCGTCACAACCACCGAAAATTCATAGAAGTATCGCCTGAAAAATACAATAACCATATAAAAAAACAATGCTTGTTTTTTGACTATCGCGCCACAACCACCGAAAATTCATAGAAGTATCGCCTGAAAAATACAATAACCATATAAAAAAACAATGCTTGTTTTTGGGCAATCGCGTCTCTCCTTCCTCCCCTAACTGGTGACCCATAACACTAGCATCAACCTAACATATGAGTGGTTATACCGACTTGACCAATTGTCAGGGTCACCGGAAACATTTTGGCGGCTACCCATCATGAAATTGAAACATCAGACAACTGCTTATCATCATCACCCCTACCCACTTGACTACTCTTAGACTCAGCATCAAATGCCACACCTACTTGACTACCCCAGTTGCCTCAATCAGGTGGATACATATAATAGATATGTACTCTATTTTTGGAGTAAGCGTGATGTCTGAGAATATCGTTTTTAACTTTAATGACATAAAAACCACTCAGGCGGCGGCTTTCTTTATTAAGCTTCATGGTCAGCCACCCCTGAGTTATTTAGGGTTGCTCAAAATGCTCTACATCAGCGATCGCCATTCCTTAGAGAGTATTGGCTATCCGATTACAGGCGATGGCTTTGTCTCAATGAAGTATGGTCCCGTATTAACGCAGGTCTATGACTATGTAAAACCGAATGGTGGTATGAGAAGTTCTGAGTATTGGTCAAACTATATTGCTACGGTAGCTTCACCTAAAAAGCCTGATAAAAAAGTTTTTGTGACCCTCATTGAAGATCCCGGTGATGATGAATTATCCATTGCTGAGGAAGAAATCATGGAGAAGGTTTATCGGAAGTTTGGGCATCTAAACCCGTTTGATGTAGCCAAATGGACTCATTCTTTACCAGAGTGGATTGATCCTAAGACTCAAGGTGACAACGTAAAGGTTGTAGACATACAAGTGGTTGATCTACTTCGCTGTCTTCATAAATCTGATGAGGAGATTAATCGTATTCGAGAGATTGCTGACCGAGAGCGCTATTTAGGCGGTGTTCTGAATGGCTGATTTTTCGATAAATCTCGGTGATATTTTCCTACTGGATACGGGGGCTGAAAAAAATCATTGGTACATCGCGATCGCCTCGATGTCTGATGATAAGTTTGTTTTTGTGAATATTTCAACTTGGTATGAGGGCAGTACTGATAATGATGGGACTTGCATTTTACAGCCGGGTCAAAGGATGCCTCGATTCATTCGGCAAAAATCGTTTTTAGCCTATCGACATGCAATCTCTGCTACTGCTGATCAGCTTAAGAAGTTGATCGCTCCAGATTCAGAAATTCCCTACGATGAGCTAGAGCCTCAAGTGTTACGACGTATCCAAAAGGAAAGTTGTAATGCGAAAAATCTCAGTAAAAAATATCTCAAGGCTGTACTTGACACTGCTAAAGCAGCGGGAATCTTAACACAAAGGGAGTAAAACCTGTTACGGTTTTTTCGGAAAGCTTGCAGTTGTTCCTGTGACCCAGGCAAGTCATTGAACCAACTGGTAGTCACTACAACTGCTAGACCTTTCATCGGAATAACTAGCTCAAAAAGACTATTTATGGAGATAGGGGAGCGATCGCCTAAAGCTCAAAGAAAGTTGCAGGATTCGTCAGTTTCTCATACGCCTTCTCAACGTCGTAAGTGTGTAACTGACCTAAAACACTCAAGGAATCATCCGTCCAGTATCCGTCATCGGTTTTTCGCCAATCTGGGGATGCGATTAGCTTAGCTTCTAACTGCTGCTTCCTTAATCTTTCTTCCTGCTCCTGGGCTAATCTTTCCTCTGGGAAAACAGCACCTTCAGCTAAGAGCCCCATTAATTTTTGAGGTTGTTGTAACAACATCTCAACTGCTTTGAGCCTATCTGATGTCCTAGTCTCAGGGTTCTGGGCTATCTCCATCAGAACCTTGATACAATCCCCTGAAAGCTTTACAGCTTCCAGTAGAGCCTGCTTATAGCTATCAATAGCTTGCTCATGCCCCTTGAAAATGCGTTCTTTAGCTCTTGTGAGCGCTTCCTGAAATTCTCCCTGATCACACCACCGATAGATAGTAGAACGCGCCACACCAGCAGCATTAGCCGCTTCCTGATGGTTGCAACCCATCACCAGTTTCTCAATGGCGATTAGCTGTTTTTCACTCAGAGACATA
>JAAHGR010000886.1 GCA_010672425.1 Symploca sp. SIO2E6 | reverse complement strand
TGAATAAAAGTACTGTCTAGAGTTTCGGTCAAGAAAGAGGAGTGTGGGAGGTGTGGGGGGAAAGAATCCTCCCATACTCCTCTTTCTTGACCGAAACTCTAGACAGTACTTTTATTCAAGGTTAGTTTAAGATTGATTTTAATCCCAAAGAGCAGATTTATATGAGAATTCTAGTTACAGGTGGTGCCGGTTTCATCGGTTCCCACCTGATTGATCGCTTAATGGCTCAAGGAGATGAAGTTATCTGTTTAGATAACTTCTTTACTGGTCGTAAGCACAATATCCTCAAATGGTTAGATAACCCTTATTTTGAACTGATCCGCCACGACATCACCGAACCCATTAAGTTGGAAGTAGACCAAATTTACCATCTCGCTTGTCCAGCTTCACCGATTCACTATCAGTACAATCCCGTGAAGACGATCAAAACCAATGTCATGGGAACCCTATATATGCTAGGCTTAGCCAAGCGAGTGAAAGCAAGATTCTTATTAGCTTCCACATCTGAGGTGTACGGCGATCCTGAAGTACATCCTCAATCGGAAGAGTATCGAGGAAACGTCAATCCCATTGGGCCCCGCAGCTGTTATGACGAAGGCAAGCGAGTTGCAGAAACCTTGGCCTTTGACTACCACTTACAGAATAACGTAGAAATTCGTGTAGCCCGCATTTTTAACACCTATGGTCCCCGTATGTTAGAAAATGACGGTAGAGTGGTCAGCAATTTTGTAGTGCAAGCCCTCAAAGGTCAACCCCTAACAGTATATGGAGATGGTTCTCAAACTCGCAGTTTCTGCTATGTCGCAGATTTAGTAGAAGGGTTAATCCGACTCATGAATGGTGAGCATACCGGACCGATCAATTTAGGCAATCCTGATGAGTACACTATCCTACAATTAGCTCAGGCGGTTCAAAACAGGGTGAATCCTGATGCAGAGATTATTTTTAAGCCTCTACCCCAGGATGATCCCAAACGTCGCCAACCTGACATCACCAAAGCCAAAACTTTGCTAGACTGGCAACCTACTATTCCCTTAGCAGAAGGGTTAAAACTAACTATAGAGGATTTTCGCGATCGCGTAACTTCTCCTGAGGGACATCACCTTGCTTCGGTTTAAACCATAACCTTGACCAGAGAGATTTTAGATTTTAGATTTTAGATTTTAGAATTGAAGAATTAAAACGCTCACAAGCCCCTAAATTTATTTATGGGGTAAATCTAAAATCTTCAATCTTCAATCTTCAATTGCTTGACCCTGGGTGCATTACCCACAATGCTCGAAATGCGAGATTGAAACCCTATAACTTCTATCTGTGAGAATTTGTTCTATGCGTGTTTGTGTCATTGGTACTGGATACGTTGGCTTAGTTACCGGCGTTTGCTTGGCTCACATCGGGCATCACGTCATCTGCGTCGATAATAATGAAGAGAAAGTAAAATTGATGCAATCTGGGCAAACCCCCATTTTTGAGCCAGGACTTTCTGATTTGATGCAGGCTTCATCTCTGGCGGGACGTTTGGAGTTCACAACAGATTTAGCTGCTGGGGTGGCTCATGGGGAAATTTTGTTCATTGCAGTAGGAACACCTCCATTACCGACAGGAGAGAGTGATACTCGTTACGTTGAAGCAGTAGCCAGGGGAATTGGTAGTCATCTTAATGGTGGCTATAAGGTCATTGTCAATAAATCCACAGTACCTATCGGCTCAGGAAATTGGGTCAAGATGATTGTCATGGATGGTGTGGCGGAACGCCAGAAGTCTCTGGTGACGGCTGGCGATGTTCCTGAGGATCAATCCCTCGCAGAGATTGAAGCGGGTTTTGAGGTAGTGAGCAATCCGGAGTTTTTGCGGGAAGGTTCGGCTGTTTACGACACCTTTAACCCCGACAGAATTGTGTTGGGGGGTAATAGTCCCAAGGCAATCTCAATGATGCAGGAACTCTACACACCACTCATCCAACGCCAGTATGCCGAAGACCAATCCCTACCCCCAGTACCAGTATTAGTCACGGATCTCAGCTCAGCTGAAATGATTAAATATGCGGCTAATGCCTTTTTGGCAACTAAAATTAGTTTTATTAATGAAGTTGCCAACATTTGCGATCGCGTTGGTGCTGATGTGACTGAAGTAGCTAAAGGGATTGGTTTAGATTCGAGGATTAGCAGCAAGTTTTTGCAAGCAGGTCTTGGCTGGGGTGGTTCCTGCTTCCCGAAAGATGTCTTAGCTTTGACTCATATCGCTAACGATTATGGCTACGACACTCAATTGCTCAAAGCCACCGTTACTGTTAACCAACACCAGCGCTTGCTAGCAGTGGAAAAACTCAAGCAAGAACTTAAAATGCTCAAGGCGAAAACAGTTGGACTACTAGGTTTAACTTTCAAGCCAGATACGGATGATTTACGAGATGCTCCAGCACTGAATCTAATTGAAGAACTCAACCGACTCGGGGCCAAAGTTAAAGCCTACGATCCGATTATTTCCTCCACCGGTATGCGTCATGGCTTAACTGGCGTGATTGTGGAAACGGATCCAGAACGGTTAGCCGATGGTTGTGAGGCTTTGATCTTGGTTACAGATTGGCAAGAATTCGCTAAGTTGGACTATGAGAAGATGGCCAAGCTGATGAACAATCCTCTGTTAATCGATGGTCGCAATTTCCTAGATCCTGAAGTTCTCAAAAGTGCCGGTTTCCGCTATGTGGGAATTGGTAGGTAGGTTTGTTGTTTGTTGTTTGTTATTGGTCATTTGTATTAACTCAAGTTGCTAGTAGGTTTGTTGTTTGTTGTTTGTCATTGGTCATTTGTACTAACCTCAGTTGCTAGTAGGTTTGTTGTTTGTTGTTTGTCATTGGTCATTTGTACTAACCTCAGTTGCTAGTAGGTTTGTTGTTTGTTGTTTGTCATTGGTCATTTGTACTAACCTCAGTTGCTAGTAGGTTTG
>JAAHGR010000885.1 GCA_010672425.1 Symploca sp. SIO2E6 | reverse complement strand
GTGGTTTGGCCATCTTACACAAAATTTCCGACCAACTTAGTTACACACGCACAGACGATAACCGTAATTGTCTGCTAATCGCGAAATCTTATTAGGAGGCAGGAGGCAGGAGGCAGGAGGCTGCAAGGCAGGAGGCAGGAGGCTGCAAGGCAGGAGGCAGAAGGTAAATAATCTTTCTCCCCAGCTCCCCAGCTCCCCAGCTCCCCATCCCCCCATCCCCCCATCTCCCCACCCAGCATGACCCTCCCAAACTGTAGGATTTATTAAAGGCTTGCAGTTATTTGAAGAGGTATCTAAAACTATGACCATTGCTAGCGCAACTCCTGCTTTTTGTCAAGGAATTCGGTATTTTGGTAAAGCGCTGCCTGGGTTGGAGAAATATGGGCAACAACCAGCGATCGCTCCATCTCAATCAGCGATCGCTTCTCCCTCTGACCCCGCAGCGGTATTCCAAACTGTACTGGCTGCTGATGCTTTGCGCTACTTGACCCTGCAAGTGACTGCGACTAAAGCTTCGGGACATCCAGGGGGATTTGCCAGCATTGCTGATGCGATCGCTTCTCTAGTAATGCTTGGTCACAAAAACATCATCACAGAAGTGGGTCACCACGCCCCTGGTTTTTACAGCAATATGTTTCTCGACCGTTCCCTAGAAGGCATGGGAATTGCTACCGTGGAGCAAATGGGGGAACGTTTCCGGGAAATGCACGGACTACTAGGACATCTTTCTGGTCAGATTCCAGGATTACTTAATCCCGCTGGTCCCTTGGGACAAGGACAGCATTTCGCCATGGCGGGGGCCTTCCTTCACCGAGATGTGCTCTTTCCTGTAACTATTGGCGACGGTGGGATTGGTGAACCCTATGTCATGAGTAGCATTGGTCACTTCCACACCGCTTATCCAGAAGTTACCAATTTCCTGCCCATTCTAGTGTGGAACGGCTATAGCCAGGAACACCACAGTATGGTCTCTACTAAATCGAATCAAGAGATGATTGCCTATTGGGAAGGCAACGGTTTTGAAGAAATTATCCTAGTCAATGCTAAGGACTATGACGATGCCAACCAACCAGGGGATTATGTCGATAGTACGGAATTTTCCTGGGAGAAACGCTTGGAGTTTACCCAAGCTGTCTTAGAAGCCACGGATAAAGCTGCTAAATCCGCCATGAGTGGTAAGCTAACTGTACTTATCGTCAAACAGCTTAAAGGTGCAGGAGTCCATAAACGGGGTGCAAAATCCCATAATCTTTACCCAGGAGACACGCTAGAAAAAGACTACATTGTTAGCGCCTTAAAAACTCGTGCCTTGTCCCCCGAAGCCTGGGAATTGGTGCGAACCAACTTTGAACGTTCAGCAGGTGGTCCAGCATCCCATCAGGTAGTTACAGAAACAGAATTGCCCTTGCCAGATTTGGGAGAATTATCTTTGGAAGAATTTCCAGTTAAGGGAGACAAGCAAGTAGCGACAACCGCCATGGGGAAATTGGTCGCCCAGGTGGGACAAAAAGACCCCAATTTCATCGTTTCCAACGCTGATGGCAATGCTGCTTCTGGGATTAATAATATTAACATTGCCCTCAAAATCATTCACCCCACCCCTGATGAAACTTACTTCCAAGGCCCCAAGGGTCAAGTGTATGAACCCTTGAGTGAAGATGCCTGTGCCGGTTTAGCCGCTAGTTTAGCCCTATTTGGTGCTCGTACCCTCTGGTGTTCCTACGAATCCTTCGCCATTAATGGCTTACCGATTTGGCAGACAGTAACTCAAGCAATGGCCGAATTGCGCCGTCCAACCCCTTCTACCATTACTCTATTTACTGCTGGAGCCTTGGAACAAGGACGTAATGGCTGGACTCACCAACGTCCTGAAATCGAAAACTATTTTGCTGCCATGATGCGCAATGGCAATATCTTCCCCCTATTCCCGGCAGATGCTAATAGTATCCAAGTCTGCTACGATTGGGCCTTGACAACTAAGAACAAAGGAATTACAATTACTGCTAGTAAATCCCCCTTACCTGTGCGCACTACCTTTGAGCAAACCCGTCAAGCACTCCAGGATGGCGGCATCGTGCTCCAGGAAACCGAAGGTAGTAAAAAAGTGGTATTTGCTGTGATTGGGGATATGACCCTGAATCCCGTATTTGACGCTGCTGTTCACCTAGAAAACGAAGGCATCGGAGTACGGATTGTATCAGTAATCAACCCTCGCCGCTTGTATCGTCCTGATGATACCGCTTGGCAAACCTGCACTGCCGCAGATAGTCATTTCCTCGATGATGAGGGATTTGCCAAACTCTTTGATGGTGATGCCTTAATTGGTGTAACTGGTGGTACTAGTGCCATGCTAGAACCAATTATGTTGCGGAGTAATAGCCGACGAGATACCTTTACTTGGAAGCGGGGTGAAACCGCCGCTAGTGCTGGTCACATTATGGCATTTAATGGTTTAACGGCTGAAGCTTTAGCAAAACGTGCTGTCGAATTAGTTAGTTAAGATAAGGATTTTTTGGGTGTATTCAATACGCCCCATCCCATAAGCTAAGACACATTTAAACCCAATCTCCGCGTCTCCTTATCTGGTATGTAGAAGTGCGTCAGCACTACAGCAGTTTGCTTTGCTATGCGGTACATTGTCAGATCCCCCTAAATCCCCCTTAATAAGGGGGACTTTTTTTGACTGTACTTTATTACAGCGCCAAGAACTATAATGCACAATTTATAGCAACCGCCCTGGCAATTAGGACAAGGGGATGGCAGCCCCTTGTTAGCTTGCCTTTCCTGAGAATGTCTTAACCGCCCTGGCGACTGCTACAAATGTATGACAGCTTACGCCCCATCCTCGGTTAACTTAAGCATTATAATGGAACAAAGTTGTTCACACGCGCAACACCTATGACTCTGCAGCAACTCCTCACACAACAACCAGAGAATCTAGAACAGGTGAGTGA
>JAAHGR010000884.1 GCA_010672425.1 Symploca sp. SIO2E6 | reverse complement strand
TCAAATACAACCAACAAACCGCGTTTCTATGGGGATGCAGCTTCATCAGCTGCTGTTTGGCAATGAGGGTAACTTAGGCATAATTACCAAAGCTGTAATTAAGATTCATCCTTTACCCCAGGTGACTAAATACGGTTCTCTGATTTTCCCCAATTTTGAACTAGGGGTGAAATTTCTCTATGAATTAGCCCATAGTGGAATTATCCCTGCTAGTGTTCGTTTAGTCGATAATAATCAGTTTCGCTTTGGTCAAGCGCTAAAGCCAAAAGCTACTGGTAGTCAAGCTTACATCGACAAGCTGAAAAAGTTTTATGTGCTGAAGCTGCGAGGTTTCAATCCTAAGCAAATGGTAGCTGCCACGATTGTCATGGAAGGTTCTGCCGAAGCAGTAGCTTATCAACAAACCCATATTTATGCCTTAGCCAAGCAATTCCAGGGTTTAGCCACTGGTACAGGGAACGGCAAGCGGGGTTACATGCTCACCTATGCCATTGCCTATTTACGAGACTTTTTAGCTTCTCATTATATCCTTGGCGAAACCTTTGAAACTTCCGTACCTTGGAGTCAGATTCAGCAACTATATAGTGGCGTCAAGCAGGAACTCCAAGACCAACACCGCCAGTTCAACTTACCGGGAAAACCCTATCTTTCCTATCGCATCAGCCAAATTTACCATACTGGAGTATGTGTTTATTTCATGTTTGCTATCTATTTAAAAGGAGTTGAGCAGCCAGAAGTAATTTGTAGTAAAATTGAACATGCTTTGCGCCAGACGATCATTGCTCATGGTGGTTCTATTTCCCATCACCACGGCGTAGGCAAAATCCGCCAAGGCTTCATGAAGGACACTCTATCCCCTGCTAGCGTCGAATTACTGCGCAAACTCAAGCTTTCTAGCGATCCGCAGAATATTTTTGGCATTGGTAACAATATTTTTGCTGAGGAGCAGTAATAATTTTTACTCTGCTCCTAAAATAGTGTACCCTTAGTGAGGGTGAACTGTTAATTATCGGTCTCACGCTAGAAAATCACCAATAGACATTTCCCAAAATCCAGAGTTTGGCACGGTAGCATAGGGGTTTGAGGATAATTTCGAGATGTCTAATACCAAATCAGGGTTAATTACCCCCGTTTTAAACAAACCGCGAAACTTGCTCTGAGACCTTGCATGCAACGTCTCTACAATGTGAAACATAAAGGGGGTATCTGTGCCGGATTTGGTATAACCGCAGCAGCTTATGTTTAATTTTGCCAGTATAACCAAAAAAACTTAAAACAGTTTGAAACCTAGGAGAAAAAGAATGTTACGTCAAACATTAGTAGTCTTAGGAATGGGAGCAGTAATCACCACCTTAGCACCCGTTGCCCAAGGGCAGTCACAACTACCGTCTGGGCAAAATGCTGGTTCAGTTACTCTCTCGGGTGAATCCCTCACCACAGTTGAGGGTCGCTCAGCAGAGGAATTCTTCCGGGAACAATCCGAAGTTCCATCAGATAACGGTTTTCAAGAATATCAAACTCTCTCAGATGTCTTTCAACCCGTCAGGGGAGTAAATCTGATTTATGGCAATCCCATCGATTTTCAAGACGAATACGAATTATTTAAACCGTCTGGGGATGTTAATCAAACTCGAAGAGTCAATGTAGAGGTTCCCTTAGGGGAATAGTAGTGGCATGGCACAGCTAAAATGATATATAGATGTAGGTTGGGTCGAGGAACGAGACCCAACAAAGCAGTTTTAGCTGTATCATGCCAGTAGGTTGGGTGAAGCGTTGTAAAAACTTTGACCAAAATTTCAAAAGTAACCACCAAAAGCGAAACCCAACACAATGTACTCCGGCGTTGGGTTACTTTTGCCGCACCCAGCTCCCGGACTTCTTTAAGAAGTCCGGGAGCTCGAAGATCTGGGAAACATCCCTCTTTTAAAATAATAGAAATAGATGTAGGTTGGGTCGAGGCAACGAGACCCAACACTACCGAATTTGGTATGATGATGGTAAGGGAAGAAAAATTGCGCGATCGCGTAAAAGTCACGGGAATACTTGGAGTATTAAATGAGGCAGCACCACACAATCTCATTGACTTTTCCGACGCAATTGCTCCCCTAAAAAAAACACATTTTTTGCTTCTGAAAAATTGATTCAGTCACTTAAAATTGCATTGGTCATAGATTAATTGCGATCGTACTTGTTAAGGGCGCTGGTTAAGGGCGCTGGTTAAGGGCGCTGGTTAAGGGTGCAGGTTAAGGGCGCTGGTTAAGGGTGCTGGTTAAGGGTGCTGGTTAAGGGTGCTGGTTAAGGGTGCTGGTTAAGGGTGCTGGTTAAGGGTGCTGGTTAAGGGTGCTGGTTAAGGGCGCACGTCGGTGCGCCCCTACAATTGGTTGCAATTGCGGTTATGAAGTATACAAAAGGTTAGAACCTTTGCTAGGATAAACCAAACTAATTCAAACAATGGCAGTTTTTAACGGGAGAGCTATCTGTGCCAATTATTAAAAGTACTAGCGAAGTTGATGGTGAACAGGTGGATATCTACATTGAGGTGGATCAAGTACCTGAAGTTTCAGACTCACAGAAATCTTATAGGAGTACAACAAGACACAAAGCTCTCGAAAAGTCTATCAAGGCGATGGGTGATCGCTTTGGCGATGGTCTGGATCTGTCCCGTAAATGTGCTGCACAAGTGGTACATAGTGTCAACCAAATGCATGATACGGTTAAACCCAATGAATTTGAAGTGCAATTAGCGATTAAGCTCAGTTCTGAAGTTGGTGCAGTAGTCACCAAACTTGGTGGAGAAGCACAGATGCAGGTGACAATGAAATGGATACTCAAGGAACAGCCGAAGCAACCGTAGTGACTGAAAAAACTGAAAAACCTGAAATTCAGATCTTGCCCTATACGAAAATTGTTGGTCAGGAACAGATTAAATTGGCGCTAGAATTGGCTTACATTGCGCCA
>JAAHGR010000883.1 GCA_010672425.1 Symploca sp. SIO2E6 | reverse complement strand
CTTCCCACTCTTGCAACTCCCAGGCTGTTGTAGCAGTTAGCTATGACCCTAATCCTAGGATCAAGTGTTTGGGCATCAAACTTACCAGGCTCTATCTATACAGTAAGTATATACCCGGATTTGATATAATACCAAATCCGGCACAGATACCCCCGTTATGTCCCACCCTGTAGAGACGTTGCATGCAACGTCTCAGAGCAAGTTTCGCGGTTTTATCAAAACTGGGGTGGTCAACCCGGATTTGGTATAATATCTGAGCTTAGTGTTATTTGTTCCCTTTCTCATGTTTCTCTAACACATATCCCTACTGGCGTGACACAGCTAAAAAGGTGTAATAGGAAATCGACGGCTTCCTTGTAAATTAAGGGTTTGAGCCAAAATCTATTCCCTCATTTTAATTGAGAGATTGCCTTTTCAATTTACAATTGCGCTCCTAGCGATGGGATGTTTTTGTTATTTGGAAGTCTCTTATTGCGCAGTAATCTTTTGATGGCCTAATCACTGATCACATATTGTATCTGCCTATACCCTACAGGCGCACACTTATGCCATTCTTCATAAGAAGACCACATCCATCAAGCGATCACACCAATAATATAAAGGAAAGGATAAACAGTTATAATTACTTTCCACCTTGCAACCTTCTTCCTTGCCTTGGAGCCCTCTGCCCTCTGCCTTGGAGCCTTCTTGTCACCAAAGTGTAAGTATTCAACCGAACTTGATATAATTGGTAAATTGAGTTAACAATCAACTCCTCGTAACGGAAACGACTTACAAGCTTGCCACTGCTTACCATCGTGAATAAGTAGCGTTAGTTTGGAGGCAGTAAATTTATATTCCAGCTGTCGATGTTCAAATTCTGGCCAAGCTAGCTGGAAATTCTTTTTAGTCAAGTCTCGAAAGGCAACGGTTAAATGGGGCACAAAAGGACGGCTTCGAGAAATTGGGTGAACAATTCCCAAGGATATCTTCAAGTATGCCATCAACTCTGCTTGCAAATTGAGCAGTTCTGGCTTCTTGAGGACATTAATATAGATTACCTTAGGGGCAAAAGCGCCAAACCCATTCAAGGTTATTGGGATTGGTGGATACATCTCCCCAAAGGTGCTCAGGGATTCTTCTAAAACTGGTAAGGCATCGCGGTTCCATTCAAAAGGTGGTTGCAGGGTAATGTGGGGTGGAGAGTTTTGAGCACCTTGGCTATTGTAGGTTTGAGCAAAGTACTGTTTAATTTCATTCGCATGGTTCTGAATTGCCGAAGGCGGCAATAGTGCAATAAAAAAGAGATTTTTTGTTTGATCCAAGGTATCGCTAATCTTAAGGTGTTGGTTTCAGTATGAACCACATCAGGCACAGAGTTCACAGAGAGAGTCAGCCTTACATATCTAAATCCTCTGATGTAGGTTGGGTGGGTGGAACAGGCTTCGGTGCCTGTGAAGCGTTGTCATGATTGAACCGATAACCTTAGGGAGAAAGCAAAAGCGAAACCCAACACCGAGTTTACCGCATTAGGTTAGTGCTTGTTGCCGCGATCGCTAATCTTAAGGTATTGGTTTTAATATGAACTACTTTCGACACAAAGTTCACCAAGAGAATCAGCCTAACATATCAACATCCCGTGGAACAGGCTTCTAGCCTGTGGCAGATTGAACTGATAATCTTCGGGATAAACCAAAAGCGAAACCTAACACCGAGTTTACCGCATTAGGTTAGTGCTTGTTGTAGCGATCGCTAATTTTAAGGTATTATTTTATAGTGGGAAAATGTGCGCACCTATAGAGTACCCCAAGGATATGATCGCTTTCTCTGGTATCACGCCTAGCGAGCTGGTTAGATTCTGTAACCCACCTTGGATTCAAATGATGAGGCTAATAGCTTAAGTCCGTTAAAACGGACTAAAAATAGATTAATATATCCTAATAATCCTACATTAATTTGTATCATTACGAGTCCACTTTGGTGGACTTTAGATATTAGCCAGGAGTTTAAACTCCTGGTGAGATAAGGATTTCACCAGAATATTGCGCTCAAAAATCACCCAATTTAAGCTTAGACATAGATAGCTGGTTGGATTCTGTAACCCACCTTGGATTCAAATGATGAGGCTAATAGCTTAAGTCCGTTAAAACGGACTAAAAATAGATTAATATATCCTAATAATCCTACATTAACTTATATCATTACGAGTCCACTAAAGTGGACTTAAGCTATTAGCCTGGAGTTTAAAATCCAGGCAGGATAAGGATTTCACCCGAATATTGCTAATACCGTTATCTTGTGCTAGTATTATTTCATAATGGTAAAAGTGCGCGTTTATATATAAAGTGCAAAGTTCCAGCAAAGATATCGTAACTGACCTAAATCCTATCTTTAATCTTGCTGTAATTGCTTCAGTAGCTCTGATACTTTTTGCTGGTTAGCAGTATCTCCTTGTTCAGCAAATAGCTTTACAGGCTTTTTGAAATCCTGAATGGCTTGTTGCTTGTCTCCCAATTTGGAATAGGCAATTCCACTATTGGCGTAGGCTTGAGCAAGCTCAGGATTAATTTTGAGGGCTCGGCTGAAATCAGCGATCGCTTTTTCTAATTCTATTTTGTCAGAGTAGATAATTCCACGATTGTTGTAGGCAGGAGCATACTCAGGATTAATTTTAAGAGCTTGAGTGAAATCAGCAATCGCTTTTTCTATTTCTCCTTTGTTATAGTAGGCACTCCCACGGTTGTAGTAGGCTTCAGCATCCTCAGGATTAATTTTAAGGGCTTGAGTGAAATCAGCGATCGCTTTTTCTATTTCTCCTTTGTTATAGTAGGCACTCCCACGATTGCTGTAGTGGCGTGACACACCTAAAATAGTGTAATAGGAAATCGACGGCTTCCTTGTCAAATAAGGGTTTGAGCCAAAATCTATTCCATCATTTTAAGTGTGTCACGCCAGTAGTGGCGCGACACAGCTAAAATGG
>JAAHGR010000882.1 GCA_010672425.1 Symploca sp. SIO2E6 | reverse complement strand
GGGATAAAGATGTACCACATAACAGCGAAAACTGCTGTAAGGCTCC
The DNA here is from genome assembly GCA_010672425.1 of Symploca sp. SIO2E6. Lineage (GTDB taxonomy): Bacteria > Cyanobacteriota > Cyanobacteriia > Cyanobacteriales > Coleofasciculaceae > Caldora. Next base: position 2,914 of record JAAHGR010000882.1, on the reverse strand, counting down.
GAGGCAGGAGGCTCCGAGGGAAGAAAGAAGGTTGCAAGGTATTCGGGAATTATAACTGTTTATCCTTTCCTTGATATAAGTAATTGTCCAAAGGCGATATCCTCCAAGAGAAAAAGCGATCGCTTCTGGCAAAAATCGTAGGTGCAAATATCCCTTTCAGATGTCCCGTAGTGAGCTTTATGCAAAAGCGCTACAGGCCTATCTGAAAAGGTACAACCATGAGCAAACCTTGCTTAAATTAAACCAGGTTTACGATACAGAGTCCTCTGAACTTGACTCAGAAATGGCAAGGATGCAGTTTATGTCTTTGCCTCATACAGTTTTGTATCTTTAGCAGTAGCAGTTAACAAGTCGAGCGATCGCGACTTGCATTTTTTCCGGTAACTCCGAAAGAGAAAGTGCCCTCAAATCCCCAGCATGGCACGTATAGCCAAGGGCATTCAAGAAAGGCATAGCCTTCCCGATGGGAAATGGTACATTCAGGATTTGCAGCTCAACGAACAGGCTTCATTTAGGAAGATCGAATTTAAGATTAACCCTTGGCCGTTGTTCGTCTTGCCCAACCCTAACGCCTGGCTGGAATTCAGCCCAAGTCTTACATACTTGCTCGTAGCATCGGGGTGGTGTAATGGGTAGGTTTTTCAAGTAAAAGAACATCGCTTGATCAAAAGACTCCAGCAACAATACCACCTCTGTAGTTGGATCGTAATTATCCACAACCTCCAAGATGTGAGCAGTCATAAAGTGATGGTGAACAATTGTAGTGTCAGGAGCGGCTAACCAGGCATTCAGGAACGGCGCAAGGCGAGAACGTCCGACAAAATGGGTTTTGAATGATTCTCCGCTAACCCCCAATGTTGTCGAATTAGTGCTACAAACGATCGCGCCGCGCTCACAACTGAGATGACCAGCCCAGGCATTATAGCCAATGACCAGCAAATTACTGGCAATAAAATCTTGATGCCAATTCGATCTATCGTTTGTTTCACTCATTAGAGACCTTTATATTGAAAGCAAATCCAGTTGAAATTTAGGCTAAAGGATCTATGCCGATGCCTAGTAATTGGGCGCATCCAGCAGTTGGGGGAGTACAAAACTACACTTTTTGAAGTGCGGCTTGATCCCCCCTAGCAATTAGCAATAAAAATTAGAGGTCGCCTGGATTTAAGGGCGACCCCATTACTGATCGCTCTTACGCACTAAAATATCTAGCGACAGGATGATAGGTGACAAAAGCAGTGGTAGTTTGCTCTGGATAAAGCTGTTCGCTCTCATCGATGGATATGCCAATGCGATCGCATCCCAACAATTGCAACTGTGGCACTTGATCCATCACTGTCGGACAAGCTGGATAGCCAAAACTATACCGAGAACCCTGATACCTTTGGGCTAATACATCGCGAATGTTATCAGGCTCTAAATCTCCATAGCCTAATTCCCGCCGAATCCTGGCATGACTCCATTCTGCCAAAGCTTCCGCCAATTGCACCGCCATCCCGTGGAAATAGAGATAATCGGTGTACTTGTTGTCTTGATAAAGTTCCTGTGCTTTCTCGGTGGCAATTTCTCCCATAGTGACTGCCTGCATCGGGAAGACATCAAATTGATCGTGTTCAACTGGGCGGATGAAATCAGCAATGCACAGGCGACGCATGGATTTCTGACGGGGGAATGTCCAAGTGACAAATGGGGTTGCGGTGGTGGGTGTTAAGCCCTGCTCAATGACACTAGGATCGTAAACATGAACGGAATTGCCGATGGCTGCACAGGGGAAATAACCATAAACTAGAGTGGGTTCTAACCATGGTTCTGTGCGAATTTTTTGCTTCCATTCTTCTAAGATTGGATAAACCTTCGATGCTAGGAACCAATCATATTCCTCGCGAGATTGGTCTTTCGGTTTACGGAATTGCCATTGGCCAGCGAACAGTGCCTGCAAATCCATGTACCAGAACAATTCTTCTAAGTCTAGATCGCTACTAGTAAGAATTTTCGTTCCCCAGAAAGGAGGTGTAGGACGTTCGATATCAATCGCCACATCTGCCGAGCGTTCGGTATCGATGACAGTGGGTTGATCGGATTTCTTCCCATTACCATTGACTTCGACCTCAGAACCATTGACTTCTCGATCTGAATCTTCAATCGCCTTGCGTCCCTTTTGGTTAAACTGAGCAAATTCCCCGGTAAAGCCTTCGGTATCCACCCAGCATTCCTGCTCTTTGGCGGGCATCAGCCGGTCCATAAAGGTCAAATCGGCAAAAGCATCTTTACCGTAAATGACCTGGCCTTGGTAAGTATCTTGACAATCCCCATAGACAAATTTTGGGGTGAGTGCCGCACCGCCTAAAATCACTGGGACTGTAATGCCTTTAGCATTAAATGCGGAGAGATTGTCTTTCATAAATGCTGTAGACTTCACCAGCAAGCCACTCATGGCAATACAATCAGGCTGATGCTGCTCATAGGCTTCGACGATGGCCTCAATAGCTTGTTTAATGCCTAGATTGACCACCTTGTAGCCATTATTGGTCAAGATGATATCCACCAGATTCTTCCCGATATCATGGACATCCCCTTTAACGGTAGCAATCAGGAATTTCCCTTTACCGCGATCTTCGTCCTCTCCTTCGATTTTTTCCATGTAGGGTTCGAGGAAAGCCACGGCTGATTTCATAGTTTCGGCGGACTGCAACACAAAGGGCAATTGCATTTGACCAGACCCAAACAATTCCCCCACAACCTTCATGCCATCCAACAAGAAAGTATTGATAATCTCCAGGGCTTTATGACCTGCATCTAAAGCCACCTTTAAGGCATCATCCAACCCAATCCGCTCACCATCAATAATATGTTGCTTCAAGCGTTGGTCGATGGGCAAATCTGCTAAGGAAGGACCCGATCTCGCATCCTTGGA
>JAAHGR010000881.1 GCA_010672425.1 Symploca sp. SIO2E6 | reverse complement strand
TTACTCAGGAAAGCTGTATGTCTATACCCTGAATGTGCTGCCAAAGCTTGGTTTCATCTTGCGTTCGCCAACAACAAATCTGGAGATAATCTCCCTGATTTCATGATGGAGTATATAGCCGAATTAGGAAACAGGAAGGACAAAACTGAGGAAGAAGATGAAGCGGATATTTATGGCGCTAATGATGCTTTTCCTATCGCAGCTATCCTAGCCCGTCAGTTTGGCAAGGCTTATATAGTAATTGGTATTGATGACAGGAAAGAATTTAGTGAACCCGTCGATAAAAATAACATTAAATCTATTAGATGGCTCCAGGTTTATGACTGCTGGGAATTGTACCCAGATTGGGGGAATAACAGAACGCGCCAACCCAACTTCTACCGTCTCTATTCCCATTCATCAGACCAACAGTATGGGGCAAAAATCCACAAGTCTAGAATCCTACCTTTCTGGGGAAATAGGCTCTATAGCCGCCGCAATTACCTCAAAACCGGACTCAATGACGATGGCGTGAGCGTTATCCAGTCGATGTATGATGCTTACGTTGATTGGCTTCAGGGCATTAAAGCGGGTTCTGCAATGCTTGCTGATTACGATGTATTTACATTGGGTATGAAAGGGTTAGGGCAGATACTCTTGCAGGACAAGCAGAAGGGAACCAATGAAGGACAGCAGCAGATAATAAACCGCTCACTAGCCTTGGATATGGGCAAGTCTGTAATTCGGGGCATCTACTACGATTTGGAGAATGAGGAGCCAGGGAGCGTGACTCGTTCCTACGGCGGGGCAAAGGACATCATGGAATCTTTGGAAAATCGTTGGGCAGCAGTATCAGGTATCCCCAAGTTTAAGTTATTTGGGGAGATAGGGAGCCAAGGACTGACTAATAATCAAGGGTTGGCGATGCGAAGTGAGTGGGCAATCTTGGTGCAGGATTATGCCCATAGTTGGGTGAGTAATCTGCGGCAGCTGCTCACCTACGCTTTTTTGGCTAAAGACTCCCCATCACGAGGCAAGCTTCCTGAGTTATGGGATATTGAGGTTCCCTTTGACTTGCAGTTGACTGACACAGAACGCATGAAGTACGAGAAACTAGCAGCTGACAGAAGTAAGACCCTGACTGAGATTGGAGCGATTACTCCAGAAGAAGTGCGCTCTGGGTACATGGGGAGTCAGTTCTCCCCGGATTATGTGTTGGATGACAAAATAGGGGGACAAAGTATAAGGGGAGATGGGGAAATGGGGAGGGCAGATGATGCTAGTCCAGTGCAGCGGATTGTTGAGTGGAACGGCTTAAAGATTGGCTTACAGTACCTTCCCTTCCAGCTACGCCACGGGAAAATGCTACCCGTTGGCTATGGTCACATCCAGAAAACTAAGGGTGCTGACGGCATGGCGTTGGATGTGTATGTAGGGACTAAGTTAAACTCACCGAAGATATTTGCGATCGCACAGATGATTGATGGGAAATTCGATGAAGAGAAGCTGTTCATTGGAGTGGAGTCAAAGTCTGAAGCTGAGGCGATTTACAAGCAGGTAATGCCTCCTGAATTCTTTGGTGGCATTAGGGAGATGACACTCTCTGATATTCGCACTGATAGCGATTACATCCTCACTGACGAGGAATGGGAGCAGCTGGCGACGGTGAGTGCGGCAGATTTTGTAGAAGTGGCGATGGACTGTGATAGCCTAAAGTGATGGATTTATTGCGTTTAGACAAATACAGCCCGCTGCCGTGGGAGAAGAAAGCTGATGGCAGATATTGGACTTACATTACCCTAGGGGAAGTAGGTCATCCTCTGACGTATCTTTTCCCAAATAAGAGAGGAAATACTCAAAAACGGGTAGAGGTTGTCACAGAGGAGGGATTATTCAACGATTCCGTCAAATCTGTCGCGGGTTTGCCGATCCTTCTCAACCACCCCAAAAGCCGTCGCTATAATCTCAACCGCGATGGTCTAAAGGTTGGGCACTTGCTGGGAACAGTTGGCAGGGAAGATGGCAAGCTCATAGCTGAAGCCATTGTCGATGATTACCGAGCAGTGGAAATCATTGACCGTCTATTAGCAGAAGGGAAAACCCCAGAAGCTAGTTCTGGATATTTGTTGAAGGACTTGATAGCGCGAGAAGACGGAAGTTTTGAGCAAATCAGGGAGGAGTATGACCATGTAGCCGCACCATTACTGCCAGGGCAAGGTAGAGGAGGGCAAAACTTAACACTCAGATTTGATACAGGGGATGCCGTAGTAGAACCTTTGTACTTTTTGTTTAACAACGATAGTGAGAAAAAGGAGGAACGTAATGTGAGCGATTTGATAGTGAGAATAGATGAGAAGGACCAACGAATTTTAAAGGATGTGGCTGATGATGTGAAGGATGCAATTACAGCCTTACAATCTCGAATTGACACCCTCACCAAAGACTTAGAGGGAGCAGAGGGGAAGATTGGGGAACTAGAAAAGGAAAACGATACCTTACAGGGACGGCTTGACGCAGCTGATACCACAACTAATACTGAGGATATAGAGACTCAAGTCCAGGCGCGGTTTGATGCCTGGAACGAAGTTATCCCAGTAGTTGGGTCTGACAAACTTGAGATTGATAGTAAGCTAACCCCATCACAGATTAAAGCAGCTGCGATCGCAATCCTTAACCCCAAACTCAACCTTGACGGGAAGAGTGAAGGGTACATTGAGGGACTTTGGGTGGGGATAAAAAACAAGGAAACAAGGAAAACTGACCGATTTTTACAAACGACTCCCAGAAACGACAGCAACGATGGCAGGCGTTCAGTGGTAGCCAATTACGAAGGAGCATACAGGAGGAGCAGACGCAATGCCAGTAACTAACTATGATTTGATTATTGACAAGTCTTATGAACCAGGGGAACTGGTTACCCTCGATGATGCTCAGATTTGGACATTCACCAATGGCACAGGAGTAATCCTCCCTTTTGGTTTGGGTGTGGTTGTTGGA
>JAAHGR010000880.1 GCA_010672425.1 Symploca sp. SIO2E6 | reverse complement strand
TAAAGCAGAACAGCTCAGCTACCCTGAGTGCGATCGCAAACCTCACCCTAATTGCTAATCAATTCATTGGCACAGATGGAGCTGGGGCGATCGCCTTAAAGTCTGCGCCAACGATATCGATATCAGTGGCTATTCTACAAGATTTCAAAAATGCCTTTGGAGGCCAGGGGAATACTACCGGGTGGTTGAAACGAGACTTGAATGATAAGACCGAATCAGGGACAAGCTTCTGTACTCTGAATGGGGATAGCACTTTTACTTTGCCAGCTGGGAGTTACCTGGTTTTTGCTCGTGTACCGGGAACAATGGTGGATAAGCACCAGGCGCGGTTAGTCAATGTTTCTGATGGCATCAACTACAAAGGAAGCTCAACCCAAACTTTGACTGCTGCTGCTGTATCGGGGCAGAGCATTACTACTGATAGCTGGGTGTTTGCGACATTTGTGATCCCGAAGGGATCTGCGGAGCAGGTCGCAGCTGGGAAAACTTTCCAGGTTGAGCATCGTATCTATGACACTATCATTGACCGGAGCTTAGGGGCTGAGGTGGGGACGGGATTGGGAGAGGTTTATACTCAGGTTGTCATTGTTAAGCTGGGCTGAGGTGAAAGATGACTTGGCAGACTGAACTGGAAAAACTCCGGACAAGAATAAGGGGCAAATAGGATGGAAATTACTTTCGCAGTATCGCCTCAGCTTCCCGGCTGATTGGCTTCAGCTTTTGCTCTTGTATTGGCTTGAAGGTGATGAGGCGCTCGTATTTGTTCCTGCCATCTTGGTCTTTTCCAACGCAGCGGGCAAACCAGATGCTGACCCCGAACTGGTTCTCAGGAGAGCGGCGCAAGAATTGTTTCCCTTCCCAAATCACTACACCAGCACCGTATTGGTCACCCTTGACTACTTCAGCACCGATTGATGCCCAGTTGAAGTCCCTGAATTCGGATAAGGGACGCTGGATATTGGGTGCTGGCTGTGCAGGGGTCTGTCGCTCTATGGCCGTGGCTATGCGGTCTTGGGAGATTGCGATTTGGGTGAGTATGTTGAGGAGTTGGTTGAATTGTTCGTTGGTCATGATAGGTGGGTGATTAGGGTTAGCGCTGCAATCGGTGCGGTGATTTCAATAAGAGCGATCTTGGGAAGCCCGCGCTCTACCCGCTTCGGGTGAGCGTCGGGAGGATGTCACAATAGTGATGGAGTGGATTACTTATCTTTCGATTATCTGCTCCATCTGTTTGTTGATTGAAGCCCGTTGAGCCTCCAGAATGCTGCGGAACATATGGCGGCTGATGGGCCATGAGCCTTGAGTTAGCTTTACCCATACCATGTCGCCTTCTATTCGGATGGCTTCGATATCATCAGGGCTGAAGGTTTTGTTAATCGCGTCCCAGGTTAGTACAGAGGCAATGGTTACGCGGTCAGCATACGAGAGAGCTTTTCGTGTGCGAGTTGCTGTGTATGTCATAATTTTTTCAGATGTACTTGTTACGTCGCACCCACCTCTGCCAGGTTCCAATTGATAGGGGTGGGTTTTTGCTTTATGCTTCTATTTTATCCGTGCGGACACGGAAATAACAATGCTTTTGTTATTTGTAATACTAATCGTGCGGACGCGGGTATAATAAGTTATTCTGATACCATGCGGACACGGTAAGTGGTATGGTTGAAGAATGGATAAACAACCAAGGAATAAAGGGAAATTTGCTCCCAAGGGTGCGGAACCTTTGGGGAAAAGAATCAGTGTTAGGCTACATCAATCAGTTGAGCAAAGATTGGGTGCAATTGCAGCGGAAAAAGGCATCTCAGCATCTGAATTAATTCGCCAATTGGTGACCGATACCTTGCTAGGTGAAGGTAAATATCTGGAGTTAATTGGAGAGGAAAGCAATGACTGAGTTGCTTTCGGCATTATTCGCACAGAAGAGGAGCGTCAAGAACAGCTGACCAGTCGCATCCAGCAGCTTGAGCGTGACCTAACCCAACTGGGTGAAGATTTTGCTCTAGATGACCAAATCAAACGAGAACGGGATTACTTCGAGAGGCTGCTAAGAGAAAATGGCATTGACCCTTGGGCGTTACCAAATAGTGAGGAGGAAGGTTACTAATGCAAAAAAAAACTGACCTTTTGGTCAGCCTTTGTGTTCTTCAGGTATAGTGGTCTGAAAATCACCAGTTACTCATAGAATATGACCGAGAAGCTCATCCTAGACGGCGTTAAGTGGTGCGCAACGAACAGATAATGCTGAACAACCGCTACCCTGATAATTGGTCAGAAATCGCCACAGCAATCAAAGAGTCAGCCAAATGGCGCTGTAGTAAGTGTGGGTGGCAGTGCATCCGTCCTGGGGAAGATACCTCGCACCTATCGCACTCAGAGAGGATGGCAAAAACTCTGACGGTGCATCACTATAATCGGATACCAGAGGATAATCGCCCTGAGAATTTAGTTGCACTCTGTACTGGGTGTCATCTGGCTTATCATCAGGGGGGTTTGTCTAATGTCTCTCCTGGGCAGTTGTCACTGTTGTAAGCTGCTACGCAGTCGAGTTACTTCATCAACCGATAACCAGGGACGTGATCAGGGTGAGATTACAGGGTTACTAGATGGGCTGGTGTGAAAAGGGTGAATTAGCGATCGCTAATTCACCTCGCCAGCTGACATATTAGCGCCAAGCTGAAACTATTCTCACCTAGTCACCTGCTCGCTTTCCTGAACTCTTCCATGAGCTGCCCTCTGGCTTCAGATATCTCTACATCCATCCACTCAGCAGCCCTCTGGTAAAACCTATCAATAGTTCCCTGGTTCTCTTCAAGCCAGGGAACTAGTATCTGCCGCGCCATCTCTGCCTTGCTTATGCTGAGCTTGTGGGCGTGGCCAATCAATCTCCTGTTGTCGTAAATGGGCAGAGACAGACTCACTTGACTCACTTCTTCTGAGAGAGGACTTGCGTGACGCTTGTACTCTCCCAGAATCTGATGCA
>JAAHGR010000088.1 GCA_010672425.1 Symploca sp. SIO2E6 | reverse complement strand
TCAACGACAATTAACCTAAACCCGCCTGCCTACTGGTACTGAGCAGAATATGTAGAAATAGGTTTGCTTAAAATTTTACCACTCAACAACAAATTAACCAGCGATCGCCTACCGCTGCCAAGCCGAGAGCCCCGCAGTACTCCCAGAAGCCCGACTTCTTCTGTGAAGTCGGGCTTCTCAATGTCAACAAAAAAGCAACTAATAATACACTTTCCACCATAAACTCCTAAAAAAGACTAAATTGCCTTCCTTAAGACCAGCAAAAATCACCATGGGTGTCGTTCCCGCAGCGAAATTGATCCTGTTTATAAGCAGCGGCTGGAATATGAGTTAGAAATGATGCAACGGATGGGGTTTTCTACTTACTTTTTAGTAGTGTGGGACTACATCAAATATGCCAGAGACCAAGGTATTCCTGTTGGTCCTGGTAGGGGTTCTGCGGCTGGTTCTTTGGTAGCTTACGCCCTGAAAATTACTAATATCGATCCAGTACATCATGGATTATTATTCGAGCGTTTTTTGAATCCAGAACGGAAATCGATGCCGGATATTGACACGGATTTCTGTATCGAAAGACGGGAGGAAGTGATTGATTATGTTACCCATAGGTACGGTAAAGAGCGAGTAGCACAGATTATTACTTTCAACCGGATGACCTCGAAGGCGGTATTGAAAGATGTAGCTAGGGTATTAAATATTCCCTACAAAGAATCTGACCGGATGGCCAAGATGATTCCCGTAGCTAGGGGTAAACCAGCCAAACTTTCAGAGATGATTTCTGAGAAAACTCCGGCTCCAGAATTTCAGCAAGCTTACGAAACTAACCCTCAAGTTCGCCATTGGGTAGATATGGCCATGCGCATTGAAGGCACTAATAAAACTTTTGGTGTTCATGCTGCTGGAGTAGTCATTTCCAAAGACCCTTTGGATGAAATTGTTCCTTTACAAGTAAATAATGATGGCGCTGTCATTACCCAATATTTCATGGAAGACTTAGAGTCTTTAGGTCTCCTGAAAATGGATTTTTTGGGCTTAAAAAACTTAACGACTATCCAGAAAACCGCAGAATTAATTCAGCAAAATCAAGGTGATCAGATAGATGTAGATCAGTTACCTCTAGATGAAAGAAAAGCTTGTCATATTTTAGCCAAAGGTGTAGAGAAAAAAGTACCAGTAGATGTCAAAGAAACTTACAATCTCCTCGAAAGAGGTGACTTAGAAGGAGTTTTTCAATTAGAGTCTTCAGGAATGCGTCAGGTGGTGCGTGACCTAAAACCTTCTTGTATTGAAGATATCTCTTCAATTTTAGCTCTATACCGACCTGGACCTTTAGATGCAGGTCTAATTCCTAAGTTTATCAACCGTAAACATGGCAAGGAAAGTGTTGAGTATCAACATCCCTTACTAGAACCAATTCTGCAAGAAACTTATGGAACTCTTTGCTATCAAGAGCAAATTATGAAAATGGCTCAGGATTTAGCAGGATATTCTCTAGGTCAAGCAGATTTACTCAGAAGGGCGATGGGTAAGAAGAAGGTGGCGGAGATGCAAAAACATCGAGAAACCTTCATCGATGGAGCAGCTAAAAATGGGGTTACGAAAAAAGTAGCTCAGGAGTTATTTGAGCAAATGCTGCTCTTTGCTGAATATTGTTTGAGTTATGATACCGAAATTTTAACAGTTGAGTATGGTGCGATGCCTATCGGTAAAATTGTGCAAGAAGGGATAGAATGCACGGTGTACAGTGTTGATAGCAATGGTTATCTATACACCCAACCGATTGCTCAGTGGCATAATCGAGGACGGCAAGAAGTATTTGAATATACTTTAGAAGATGGTTCAGTGATTCGCGCCACCAAGGACCATAAATTCATGACGATTGATGGTCAGATGTTGCCAATAGATGAGATCTTTGAGCAAGGTTTAGAATTGAGAATTGGGAATTGAGAATTGGGAATTGGGAATTGGGAATTGGGAATTGGGAATTGGGAATTGGGAATTGGGGATTGGGAATTGAGAGTTGGGAAATGAATTTCTCTCTCCGCGTCTCCGCGTCTGTTGCGTCTCCGCGTCTCCGCGTCGTTACTTCACCTAAATTTCGATTACTGAATCGACATTCTAGGGATTCAGGACTTGTGCTACTGTTAAGTGTAACTCCTTGAATGTAGATGACCTGATTTGCTCTTGAGCTACAAACTCCTTCGTATCGTAAAAACCTTCAATCAGTTCACAAATGGTTATTTTGCCTGCTATTGGGTCAACAATCCAATATTCAGGAATTCCCAACACAGTGTATTCGGAACGTTTGGCTCGGTAGTCAACAGTCTTAGTTGACTCACTCACTACTTCGATAACCAATAATGGTGGAGGTTCATCAAGGGTAATGATAGCTTCTGTTTTGAGGCGAAGCTGTTGCCATTGCTCTGTTGGTAAAACTGTCACATCGGGAATGCGACAGGTATCCCACCTACCCTTTTGAGGCGATTGAACACCAACAGTCATTTGCTTAGCACCCCAGGGAAGTCCTACCCGTTTAATTTCCATTCTCAGGTGATCATGGAGAAATTCAGCAATATCACCATGCAAAGCATTACCAAGAGTCATAGGAACTAACTCACCATTAACCAGTTCATAGACAGTATCAGTTTGATTCTCATAGTTGAGGTACTCTGAAAGAGTTAGCCGCTTAAGTGCAGTTACCATCTTGATTATCTATCCTTATGGCACTCTCAATACAATCTTTATCTTAATCTCTTTGTGACTTTGTAGTGAATTTACTGGCAAGATGCCAGTTCCACAATTATTAGTTGCTTGCCTTTGCTATTGTTGTTTGCTAGAATTATTAATAATAGAATAGGTGTGCGCCTATAGCTAGAGTAGTTGAGGAAATTAACCACAGAGTCACAGAGAACACAGAGAAGTCTATCCACATTATGCGTGAATGGTTAATCAAGATCAGCTATTTGAACATCTCAAAGGATTGAATCTTGCTCAATTTGAGGAAGTGCTATTCCGTTTAGATATTGATCCTGCGATTATTCCTAGCTCTTTCGCTGAACAAAGTATTAGGGCGATCCAAGTTATTCGCCTGCTGAAGCAAGAAAAGGAGGGGCTAAAGTGCCTAAAAAAAACCCTGGCTGAACCTGCTATCTCGATCGTTGGTAAGCAATATACTGGATATGAGATCGAAGCTCAAGTTAAGCAAATTGTTGGGGAGTATATCCAGCAGCCATTGGAAGGTAGGGAAGCAGAAAAGCGTCGGCTGGATGAGTTTGTGAGGAATAATTCTCGTGGTGTGCTCTTGGTAACAGGTGCTGCTGGTTTTGGTAAATCTGCTTTATTATCTCATATCAAATCCGGCTAAACACTTATCGTATCCTTCCACCTTGCAACCTTGCTCTTTTCCTTCTGCCATCTGCCTTCTGCCGTCTGCCTTCTTGTCACCAAGGTGTAACGATTCTACCGGATTTGATATCACTGGCAGCAGACACAACAAGAGGATTATTTCATCGTCTACCACTGCTTTAGCTACCGTTACGAGAAAACGCGATCGCTTGCTGAAGCCTATCGCCATCTACTCAAGCAACTCTATCTGTATTACAACATTAGGAATGGCGAGTTGACTAGTGATGAGAATGGGATGCGGGATATTCTGGTGGGGATGTTGCGGGAATCTGTCTCGGCAGTAAGCAAGGGTTTGGTGATAGTTTTAGACGGGTTGGATGAGGCAGACAAAACTTTTGAGCCGTTTTTTACTGAGCTACCTGCTGGTGTATTTATTATAGCTGCGGCAAGAGCCGAGGAAGGGGAGGAGCCCAAGTATTTGCGTAACTGGACAGATAATGCCCAGAGATTGTACCTGAAGCGATTGTCTCGTAAGGCTATTTCTAAGTGGTTGGAGCAAATCCGGGAGTTAGCTACCTACTCACAAAACAAGGATTTTGTCAAAAGATTGGATAAGATTACTGATGGATTTCCCCTCTATCTACGTTTCCTGATAGATGATTTGAGACAAGCAGAAGATGTAGAGCAAGTTTTGGCACAAACACCCCCAGGATTTGAGAAGTATGTCGAGCAACAGTTAGAGGGTTTAGATGAATTGGACTTACCAGAGCAAAGATGGCAGTTTTTTGCTCTATTGGCGGTAGCGAAAGGAGTACTAGAGAAAGAGGATATCAAGAGATTAACCCAAATGCGCGATCGCCAATTGCGACAGTTACATCAGTCTTGGCAGGTGACGCGCTGGATGCAGATTAGTGAAGGTAAGTTCTACGCTTTTGCTCACCCCTTGCTAGCCACAACCTTTGCCTCTCAGCTAGGGGATGATGCCGAAGATGCCTTGCAGAATTTAATCAACTACTGTGCTCAGTGGCAGGATCACCATAGTGCTTATGCCCTGCGTTATTATACCGAACACTTGAGGGATTTGCGGCAGTGGGAAGAGTTATATGCGATCGCAAGGAATGAAGAATTTTTCACGACTCAGCGACAACAATTACCGGATGAGCTTGATTTGCCTCTGAAAACGGTGCAGATGGTGTTGTGGGGTAAAGCCAAAACAGATGATGTAGTGGGCATAGCTGAGTTTCTGTTGGTACATCCACAACGACTGATGCAGATTGCCCAAGAGTCACCTTTGGATATCTTGCGAGCAGTCAGTATTACCAGAGCATTGGCACTAGCGGATAAATTTAATCCTCAACACTATTGATTCCCTGTGCCTACTACCTAGATGCTGCTTATCAAATGTGCGGATATCTAGCAAAACTATATCCCGAGCAGGCTACAGATATAGCCAACATTGTGAAAAACTTTCAAGTTAGTTAATTGAGAATTGGTTTTGTGGAACAGGCTTCTAGCCTGTATTTGATTCAGTGCCTGTTTCAGGCACTGTACTGGCACCGATGCCAGTTCCACGGGAGGAAAGTTGATGGTTATGCCTTCAAGATATTAGGATTTGTACTTTATCTACAGGCGCACATCTTTTCCATTATTACTAATGATAGCACAAAGTAAGTGCAATCCACTGATGCTGGTATCGGAAGCGATCGCAACCAATTATCCAAAAAATCCAGTCCATTAAAATGGACTTAAGCTATTAGCCTTGGATTTGAATCCAAGGCGGGTTATGACATCCCACCGATTAGTTATATCTAGGGTAACATTAAAGTTTAATAGACCACTGAAACTGTACCCAACACTGAGAGAATTGGCGTTGGGTTTCGCGCAAGCTTCACCCAACCTACAAGAGATGCGATCGCAACCAACTGCCTTTATCGAAAACGACGATAAGGTAAATTTTAAGTGAATTTAGCCCTAGTTTGGGCATTGTCAAAGATCTTCAATTTTCCTTGATAAAGTTTAATAGACCGTGGAACAGGCTTCAGTGCCTGAAACAGGCACTGTACTGGCACCGATGCCAGTTCCACAGGAGTAAAGTTGATGGTTATGCCTTCAAGATGTTAGGACTTGCAATTTATCTATAGGCGCACATTTTTTCTATTATTACTAATGATAGCACAAAGTAAGTGCAATCGACTAGGGATGGCTAAATCCCTTGATATGACTAGTTTTTGACTTATTTTTAGTCAAGAAAAACTCTTGTTCCTCCTGCCTCGGAGCCTCCTGCCTTCTAACGCTTATTACTCAATCCCTGTTGCAATACAGCTAATACCCTAGCCAAATCTCCTGCTAATAAAGCCTGTTTATCCAACCATAAACCAGGGAAAATTTCACTACTAATTATTCCTTCCTCATTAGCAACTAACTGAATATATTTTCCTTCCACCAGGCGAAACCAATCTAATTCTTGTTCCTCAACTCGCCAAATAATATATTCCTGTACCTGATTGCGTCGGTAAACCTTCAATTTGTCATGTACATCGATAGATACTGTGCTAGCAGCAATTTCTGCAATCAATTCCGGCGCACCTTCCACATAACCATCTTCGCTAATAGTTGATTGTCCTCCCACTTCTATTCTCAGCAATGCATCCGGTTGAGGTTCATTGTCGGCATCAAGGCGTACCGTACAATTATCTCCCAATTGCACCCCCGTTGTGGCAGCCTTATAAACCCCTAGCCAAGTAATAATCGAACTGTGGGGTTCCCCATGTTGGGTAATTCTTAAAGGTGATGCCATGTAAACAATTCCTTCAATTAACTCTGCTTTTTTTAGCTTGGGCATGGTAATATAACGACGCTCAAACTCAGCCAGAGTTAGCCTATCACCATTTTCTAGAGGTGGAATTGTTTGATGGGGTGTAATTTTTTCCTTACCCTGGGCAATTAATACAGTTGAAGTCATGACTATAATCTTCCCACAAGCATTAAGCTATAGCTATTTTAGCATTAGCGAATAGGCTTTCCGGACTAATGTTGATAAGCTGAGATTATCATTTCTGTCATTCTTGCTCTGTTTAGGAAACCCTAACAGCACGTCCTCCTTGTTGCAAAGATTGGCTCAGACAACAAAGAATCTTGACTAGTTGAGTACCAACCCAACCAGAAGAAAGATTTGAGGGTTGGACAGTGCGGATGTTATAGAGAAAGCGATCGCATACTAAGTCCAAGGGTTGAGTTGGTTCTATCTCTAAAACTTCACGACTTTGACCAGCTGGAGTAAATTGGTTACCCTGTTGTTCTAGATATCCACGCTGAATAATCAGAGGAGCATGGGTATCCATCTCATCAAAAATTAAGCTTCCCTGCTCTCCCACAATAGTAAGACGCCGTTGTTTATCCGGATTAAGCCAACACAGATGAATAAAAGCCTGGAAACCACTAGGATAGGTTAAGGTAACTTGTACTAAATCAGATAATATTTGTTGTTGGTTGTTTGTTGTTGGTTGTTTGTTGTTGGGAAATTGGGAATTGGGAATTGGGAATTGGGAAGAAGATGTAGCTATACTATCTTCCCCATCTCCCTTGTCTCCCTTGTCTCCCTTGTCTCCCTTGTCCTCCCCATCTCCCCATCTCCCCATCTCCCCCTCTCTCGACAACCACACTCTACCAGTCGCTTGTACTTGCACTGGCGACTGTTCTAACCAAGTGTTGAAAATAGCAATATCGTGAATCGCTAGATCCCACAGGGCATCAACATCTTGACGTACTGGTCCTAAATGGGTACGAGCAGCGTAACCATAGCGCAACTCTCCTAAGTATCCTAACTGAACTACCTCTTGACCACGCTTAACTGCTGGGTGAAACAGATAAGTATGGTCAACCATCAACTGTCGGTGCTGTTGTTCAGCTAGATGGCACAGTTCTAGGCACTCAGCTACATTGAGGGTCAGAGGTTTTTCTGCTAGGACATGGTAACCTTGCTGTAGGGCATCAGCAATCAGATGGTAATGGGTAAAGGCAGGAGTCGCGATCGCAACTGCCTCAATCTCAGAATGATCAC
The DNA here is from genome assembly GCA_010672425.1 of Symploca sp. SIO2E6. Lineage (GTDB taxonomy): Bacteria > Cyanobacteriota > Cyanobacteriia > Cyanobacteriales > Coleofasciculaceae > Caldora. Next base: position 10,704 of record JAAHGR010000088.1, on the reverse strand, counting down.
GTAAAGATTCCCAATCTTTAGCCAAAACCACACCATTGAGAGCAAAACGCTCTTGAAGAGTAGCTAAGCGTTTTGACTGGGGATCAACAACCCCCACCAAATGAGCATCGGGGTGTTCCGAGAAAATACGTATTAAGTGTGTACCCCAACGACCTGCTCCTAATACGGCAATTCCAATCCTTTTCATTAGTACTTCTTTTTTCTTCTTCTCCCTTGTCCACTTTCCCCCCTTGTCTTACCCCGTTATACGATTCATGTAAAAAACCTACCCTTGTAAAGCTCCCCCAACTCCCTCAGTTCCCTTGCTCCCTAATTCCCCAAAATGCTTGTTTCGCAGCAGCTTGCTCCGCTGCTTTTTTCGAGCGTCCTGTTCCTTCTCCTAATCGTCGGTTTTGGAGCCAGACTTCAGCCGTGAATCTGTGGGCACCACCATGCACCGGATTGGTCTCCCTAATGCGGTAGTCTGGGAGCATTTTGTAGTTAGCTTGAGTCCATTCTTGGAGAGCGTCTTTATAGTTTTGGCGTGCTGGATCTTGACGAATTTCCACTGCTAGTTGCTCCATATGAGGATCTAGCCAGGGACGCACGAGTTCCAGGGTGTGAGTACTCAAATATAGGGCTCCCAAGACTGCTTCTAAGGCATCTGCCAACCGTGATGTCTCTCCAGCACGATCATGAGCAGCGCTATTAGAAACGAGCAAATAACGCTCCAATCCATAAGTGCGAGCAATTTGGGCAAGAATGCGATCACTTACCAGCACTGAACGAATGGCAGCAAACTCACCAACCCCAGAGTCGGGATAGGTTTCCAATAATAATTCAGAAGTGACCAACCGAACTACCGCATCGCCGACAAACTCCAACTGCTCATAGTTCGCTTCTGCTGAGATACTCGAATGAGTCAGTGCTAGGTCAAGGAGTGACCAATTTAAGGTAACCGGTTCAGGTAATCCCAATTTTTGTAGGAATTTTTGCAGTTGTTTCTGACGGCGAGGGTCTGTGAGAGTCATCAAAGGAAGATAATCATAAAGCTGGTGACAGGACTCGAACCTGCGACAGGTGGTTTACAAAACCACTACTCTACCAACTGAGTTACACCAGCAACTACAGACAATATAACAAATTCTGGGGTAATACAGCTGCCCTAACTATAAAAGTAGGGAGGATTACTCAGTTTTCTCAAGTGCAATGAAGTGCCACATGGGTCTGTTCTCTGCCATAGATAGAAGTATAGCAAAGAAAGTGACAATTATCGAAAATTAGTTCCTGTGCAGTTGGCTCCACTTTACCCAATCCTATATCGTAGCAATTTTATCCAAACGTGACCCTTGCTATACCTTGGTTTCAAGCAGATTACTTGTTGGATCTTATTTGGGATTGCGATCTGGGAATTTGTGTGTTAGAAATTGGTTGCAATCAGCAAACCTTGCTGGACACAGTTTTTCTCTCTAGCTGTAGAAAATGTTTCTTGTCCAGAAGATATTCAGCAATCTAGTCACTAAAGAATATTATCAGCTTTATAGGACTAATGTACTAATCAAGTGGGATATAAATTCACTAAAATAACTGATGGTATTTCCACCGTGCTGCACTCTTGTCAATTTATTAGAGCCTAAGATAGGTAAAAACTCTTAGGAGCTTTCAATAGACGAGTGCTGCGGTGCAAGCTAATTTTATTAACCTGAACTTTGAGGCCAACCTCTGTGACCAAACAACGCAGGAAGAGGGTATCTATCATGGGTGCATTAATTAAAATACCAATACTTTTACATCAAAGCTTTTTGCAAGCCCAACTAGCCATTGAAGATTCCAGCTGAGAAAAGACTCCCATTTTTTGTAAATAAAGCTACAATCAAAAAGTCTCAAGAAGAACTAGTGCTAACAACTACTGCTAAGGTCTTCACGCTCAGGTTGAGTGAAGGGAAATAATGATCAGCAAAATTTCTATGACTCGGTGATTCCGACGCTTAGAAGACTACGCAAATTTACCCACTATGTCTGCACTCTTGAGCACATTCACACTTATCATCTACTGGTCTTTAATTGAAGGAGCATGAGGAGAAAGGCATGACCCAGGCAAACGATTTTTTTCTGGCAACTATTACTCCGCCTCAGAGCGAGTTAGAATCCTTGATTGAGGACGAAGCGAGAAATGAGCTGCTCGAGGCTCAACAAGAGGAAGAGGAAGACAATAAGCCTGGGAAGGTGCGATCGACCCGTCGTCGAACACAAACAAAAAAGAAGCACTATACAGAAGATTCAATTCGACTCTATCTCCAGGAAATTGGCAGAATCCGCCTCTTGCGGGCAGATGAGGAAATTGAACTGGCTCGCAAAATTGCTGACTTGTTGGAATTAGAGCGAGTACGGGAGCGCTTAGGTGAGCAGTTAGACCGGGAACCCTACGACAGTGAATGGGCAGTGGAAGTAAATATGCCACTGCCAGCATTTCAGCATCGTCTCTATCTGGGGCGGAGGGCCAAAGACAAAATGGTGCAGTCAAACCTGCGTCTGGTAGTTTCAATTGCCAAAAAATATATGAATCGGGGGCTTTCATTTCAAGACCTGATTCAAGAAGGCTCTCTGGGGCTGATCCGGGCAGCAGAAAAGTTTGATCACGAAAAAGGTTACAAGTTTTCTACCTATGCCACTTGGTGGATTCGGCAGGCAATTACTCGAGCAATCGCTGATCAGTCCCGCACCATCCGCTTACCGGTTCACCTCTATGAGACGATCTCGCGGATTAAAAAAACTACCAAAATACTTTCCCAGGAAATGGGTCGCAAACCAACAGAAGAGGAAATTGCGGATCGCATGGAAATGACCATCGAGAAGCTGCGATTCATTGCCAAATCTGCTCAACTACCTATCTCCCTAGAAACACCAATTGGTAAAGAAGAAGACTCCCGACTAGGAGACTTCATTGAAGCTGATGGAGAAACCCCAGAAGATCAGGTTTCTAAAAATCTGCTGCGGGAAGACCTCGAAAGCGTCCTAGATACTCTCAGCCCTCGTGAACGGGATGTGCTCCGTCTACGCTATGGGTTAGATGATGGACGAATGAAGACTCTAGAAGAAATTGGTCAAATCTTCAATGTCACTCGCGAACGAATTCGGCAAATAGAAGCCAAAGCCCTCCGTAAACTGCGCCATCCCAATCGTAATAGTATTCTCAAGGAATACATCCGTTAGATATCCCTATTATCTACTTAGCAGTTGAAAGGAGGAGTGACATGAGGGTTACCCCTCCTTTATTGATCTGGGGAGGTGGGGAGATGGGGAGATGGGGGAGACAAGGGAGACAAGGGAGACAAGGAAGAAGGGAAGAGTAAGCGATTACTGAATAGTATTGAGATCCATCCTTTTGACTGAAATGTCAGCACCCCATAACAAATAACTGCTTCAATCTTGCATTTTTGTTGAAAATCGTTACAATAAGCTGTTAATGTCTATATCGACGCTCTAGATCTGGCAGCTGAGTCTGCTGTAAGTAAAAAAAATAAAAAGGAATTTTGGTAAAAATGGATTGTCGCCATATTCAATTCGTTAATGAAGTGTCTTCACAGGAAAACCGCAGCTCTCAAATTGATTATCATCAACTCCAAGGATTGTTTCGCTTAGGTGCTTTTTGGGCACAAGACCGAAAAATTGAGGATTTGCAAATTGCGATCGCGAATTCTCAGGCTGTTGTTACTGTCTGGGATAACCAGAAGCTAATTGGATTTGCTAGGGCTACCTCAGATGGTATTTATCGGGCAACAATTTGGGATGTGGTAATTCACCCAGAATATCGCGGTGCAGGACTCGGGCGTAAGTTAGTAGAAACAGTGTTGATTCACCCTCTCATGAACCGAGTAGAACGGGTCTATCTCATGACTACCTACCAACAGAGTTTCTACGAACGTATTGGTTTTGAGCATAACTCAACTACCACAATGGTCTTGTATAATCAACCTTTAGCTACTCGGATGCCAGTCATGGCTCTACAGTCTCAGCAGTTGTCAGAGGCATAGAATACTGCAAGCGGGTCAGATTTTGGTCCTTAGCAGGATTACTTTGGCTATCTTCCTCGGATACTGGTACAACTTGTAGATGTCCCTGCATTGTCTCAATCAGGGTTTGAGCCATCAAAAAATTTAACCCAGGTGAAATTTTTGTAGTGTTAACGGTTGACTCCTCTACCTCAGGCGTTGTAGAAAGTGAATCAACTGATTCACTCCAAACAGGATTGGGGGCTTGAATATCAATCCAAATATAAACCTCTTGAGTTTCAGGAGAGGGAGTAGACCAGACCTTAATACTACCATCTTCCATTTGGGCAATAGCGGTATCCACCAGGGCTAATAAAACTTGCTTGAAGCGTCGTGGATCTGCTAAGGTGTAAATTTTAGGTTCAGGAGCAACTATTTCGAGCTGGAGGTTGCGATTTGCTGCTTGCAGATAGGTAAGATCATCAACTTCGTCAAATACCTTTGCTAACTCCACTGGTTGAGTATCCAAGCTATTTGTGCCATGTTCAGTTTTGGCGACAGCAATTACTTCGTCTAAAAGTTTTACCATCTTCTGAGCGGAGACATTAGCCTGAGCAAGAAAGTCTCGCTCTTCTTCTGGGGAGTCACAAAGATCCGACAAAATCAATTGATGCATACCCATCAAGCTGCTGAGGGGAGAGCGCAACTCGTGGGAAGTCCTTGCCAAAAACCCGGCTTTGAAATGGCCAATGTGCTTCGCCATTTCGTAAGCCATTTGGGTTTCCTGGAGTTCTTCTTGGAGACTGTGGAGTTTCTCCTGATGATCCTCTTGAGGTATAGACACCACCTTTGGTTCTACTGTCTTTTGCTTAAGGGGAGGTTTGTTTTCCTGAGGGGCATCTGGGGTTACAGATTCTGCTTGAGTCGTTACTGGTTCCTTGGAAGAACGAACAATACGGCTCCCTAAGAACCCTAGCCCAACACCCGCTAACAAATAGCTCAGTTCCATTACATCCATACTTATTTATAAATTAGCAACTATATTTTAAAATTTTACCCTTGGCAAAATTTTCTCCAGCATAGCCGTTTTTGAGTTATTGGTCATTGGTCATTGGTCATTAGTCATTGGTCATTGCTTGACTACCTCGTTATAATCTCTGCTCCCGGCTCCCGGCTCCCTGCTCTCTACTCCCTTCTTCAAAGTATGAGTTGGACACTCCCCTGGCGTAAAATTTTCCAGCTGTTACCTGTCCATTGGGCAACCGTGGAGGGAATACCAGTAGTTATCGGTTTGGCTTGGGCTACTTCAGTGGACTGGAGTGCTAGAACATCGGGAAAGACTTGATCCACTTCCGCCATTGTTTGTAAGGAAGGTTTACCAGAATAGTTAGCGCTAGTAGTTGCCAATGGACCAGTCTCAGACAAAATTGCGATCGCTATCTGAGAATTAGGTACTCGTATCCCAATGGTGCTTGGATCTGTTGGGTTCATTGCTACTGGAACCTTAGTTGAGGCAGGTAATACTAGTGTAAGTGCTCCTGGCCAGTACTTTTGCGCAACTTGTTGCCACATCTCCAACTCCTGGGCAGTGCCGGTTACAAAAGGCCAGAGAGACTGGGGGGATGCCCCCATTAAAATCAAGGGTTTTTTTTGTGAGCGCTCTTTGGCAGCAAATATCAACTCTGATTTGTCAGGTTGTACTGCTAATGCTGGTACGGTATCTGTGGGAAAGCTCACTAGCTGACCTGAGCGTACACTAGCTATTAGGGTAGACATTGGAACTTGAGTCATTTTGGGAATTGGGAATTGGGAATTGGGAATTGGTGACAAGTCAAGCATTCATAGCAATTTGTCAAGCCCTTTCCAGAAATTGCAGTGTTGTAGCTATTGTTTTTCTTTACTTTCCTTAATATACTTCAGTTTTTCTACCCATAACTACTTATGCCGGAGAAAATCAATCCCACCCCATGCGAAGCCATTCGGTTTTTTCGTAGTTTATGGTTGATCTTAATAACTTTTTATACCAAACTCCCCATAATCTGTTTTGTGATCGCTTGCGCCAAAATCACCAAACAACCAAAATTCTGAGGCTGTAACTAATCAAACCAGCTTTCTATTACGTATAAATACTGTTTTTATATTCCTTGGCTATACATTTATCAAAAATAAGGAATTATAGAATATCTCTTAATTCAGTATCTTTTGGCATATATCCTTGGGAATATAAGGAGTAATCAAAAGTGAAGTTGAAACTATATTAAATTTTTATAAAAAAAGTTCAAAATCTAAAAGTATGTTATGATTAATTTTGAAATCATTTCATACTGTCAAAAATGACAGATCAATCTGTTTTCGATAAAAAAAACATCTAAAAATCGCACTATTATGACAATTATTATAAAAAGTTAATTTGATGTTATATCTACAAAAATAAGGAAATTTATCCAATGCCTAAAAGTTATGAGTATTTAATCATCGGATCTGGTCCAGCTGGTGTACAAATGGCTTATTTTTTGCAACAAAGCAAAAGTAATTATGTAGTCTTAGAAAAATCTGATAAGGTCGCTTCATTTTTTCGAGTTTTTCCCCGTCGCCGTGAGCTAATTTCATATAACAAAGTTCACTCAATATTTAATGATCCAGAAATCATATTAAGATGGGACTGGAATTCACTCCTTACTAATGACTACGGTTTTCCTTTTCGTGATTTTAGTCAGCGCCTTTACCCTCATGCTGATGAATTGGTTAACTATTTAGAGTCATTTACTGACGCTTACAATCTTAATATTTGCTACAACACAAAGATTATTCAGGTTAAACGGAAAAAAGATGGAGGATTTGAGGTTTGCGATGACCAGGGAGTAATTTATCTATGTCGAGTTTTAATCGTAGCAACAGGATTCAGTAAGCCCTACATTCCTGATATTCCAGGTATTGAACTGACTGAAGATTATGAAGATGTCTCCCTAGAGAATCAGACATTTGCAGGAAAGCAGGTACTAATTCTTGGAAAAGGAAATTCTGCCTTTGAAATTGCAGATATTGCGATCGAAACAGCCGCCCAAGTCCATATTGCTAGTCCAAATTCTTTAACATTAGCTTGGCAATCCCGTCACCCAGGTCATGTAAGAGCTAATCATACTCGTTTGTTAGATACTTATCAATTAAAACTCTTAAATGGGACTCTCGACTGTCATGTGAAAAAAATCACAAAAGCTACCGATGGAACTTTTGTTGTGACTGTATCCTATGTTCATGCAGATGGAGAGGTAGAAGATTTAGTCTATGACCGGATCATACGTTGTACAGGTTTTAGCTTTAATACTGAGATTTATACCCCAGAGTGCAAACCGGATTGCATTTTAAACGGTAGATTACCAGCTATCACTCCTTATTGGGAATCAACCAATGTTTCAGATTTATTCTTTGCTGGAACACTTATGCAAGGACGTGATTTCAAGAAATCCTCATCAGCGTTTATTGATGGCTTTCGCTACAATATTCGTTCCCTCTATCGCTACCTCAAGGAAAGATATGAAAACATTCCACTAGAGGCAAAAAAACTAGCAGCCAGCCCCAGTGAAATGAGAAAAGCTATCTTAACAAGATCCTGTCGAACCTCTGGTCTATGGACACAATTTGGCTATCTTTGCGATGTTTTCATCGTTAATAATAACCATCAAGTCAGTTGGTATGAAGAATTACCAGTACAAGCTTTACGTGAAGGACAATTTTCTTCTGAAGAACATTATTACTCCTTAACTTTTGAGTGGGGTAAATGGGATGGAGATGTGATGGCAATTGAACGTCATCCTCAAGCTGATACAGCTTATACGAATGTTTTTCTACATCCAATTTTGCGTCGATATCGTTACGGAGAACTCATGTCAGAACATCATATTTTAGAAGATTTATTTGGAGTATACTGCGCTGAGGGAGAGCAAGGATCTGTACTCAAACGCTCCGGCAGAACTATTCAGCAATATCATCGAGAAGAACATGAAATTCCTTTAGAAATTTATCTCGAAAAACAGTTGAATTCAGCTATCGAGAAACAGTTAGATGCAGCCCTCGTTGCAGTTGATAACAATTCTTTTAAGTAAACAATTTGGATAAAACAACAATGAAAATTATTGATTTTCATGTTCATGCTGGTAATTTTAAGCTTTTGCGAGATGATATTCAAGAGCTACTAACTCGTCGGCCTTTTGAACCTGACGTGAATATAGCTGAGGTTTTTTCTAAACCCGAACAGATGGAAGCATATCTCAAAAGAGAGGGGGTTTTTCAGGGAGTGATTCTCGCAGAATGTGGACCAGGTACAAACTACACAATTGATAGCCAAATGATAGCTGAATTCTCAGAAAAACGCGAGATGTTTATTCCATTTGGTAGTATCAATCCAAATTATCACAATACTCAATCAGAGTTTTGGAAAAGCCTCAATGCTTTATGCAAAAAAAAATCAATAAGTACTAAAGTACACCCAAAGTCCTAGCAAAGGTCAAGCCTTCGAGCAAGCTATGATACAGGACATAGGTAATGAATCAACTTTCAATAGAAAAGCTTAAAACTAGGAAAGGTGCTCCCAGACGCTCTGAAATTCCAGATGAAGTCTTACAGGCACTCAATCAAGGAAAAATCGAAACGGTCAATCTTGTCGAATGGTTGGCAATCGATATGCAAACATTACTTTCTAATGTTCTGGTAGAAATAGGTTGCGAAGAATACCTCAATCAATTTAAAGAAGAGGCACTAAAATTTCAAGATCAAGGTGTGACAAAGAAACTTCAAGGATTTGGCAAAGCTCTTTTTAACGTTTTGGAGAAATGTGACGACCGCAATGCAGTTTTTGAAGCACTTGCAAATCATACTTCTGACATAATCAGATCCTTGGCTGCTGGCACCGTTGCATATAACCAACATTTATCTTTGCCGCAGAAATTGCAAATGATGCGTCGGTTTGCAACAGATCCCAACATGTCTGTCAAAGAGGATGCCTGGTATTTCCTACGACCTTACTTAGTGGAAGATTTAGAAAAAAGCTTCGAGTTACTCATTCCTTGGGTTAAAGACAAAGATCCTAATATTCGACGTTGCGCGGTAGAAGCTACTCGTCCTCGGGGGGTTTGGTGTAAGCATATTCCGACTTTGAAAGAAAACCCGGAACATGGTTTAACTATTTTAGAATTTGTTCGTTCAGACTCCAGTAAGTATGTACAGCGTTCAGTCGGTAACTGGTTAAATGATGCTAGTAAATCTCGTCCAGACTGGGTGATTAATACTTGTATGCGTTGGCAAGAAGAATCACCAACTCAAGAAACCAATTGGATTATTAAACATGGATTAAGAACTCTTAATAAAAAAGCTATTCAATAGATTACTATTTGTTTTAACCTGGGTTATCCACCATTAAACAATCATGAAGAATTTCAATTTCAAAATTAATCACTTCTTTTTCACTATTGTAATTCTTACAATTTGGCTCATTTATATAAGTTATACCCATCAATGGAATTTATTCATAGAAAATTGGTTCATGTCAATAACAATGATATTTGGCTCTTTTATTGCTGGAGCAACATCTGAAGGAGGTGGAGCAGTTGCTTTTCCTGTGATGACTCTAATTTTTCAGATCACACCAGATATCGCACGTAATTTTAGTTTAGCAATTCAAAGCATTGGTATGAGCGCCGCTGCTTACTTGATTTTAACTCAGAGAATTCCTATTAATAAAACTTATTTATTACTCTGTAGCTTGGGAGGATTTTTAGGATTAATTTTTGGGACTTACTTAATTGCTCCCATCGTTTCTCCTCCTTATACTAAAATGTTTTTTGTTTCTTTATGGCTCAGTTTCGGAGTTATTCTTTTTTACCTAAACATTAATGAATCGCATCAAAAGACAGAATCTCTTCCACCTCTATCTATAACTGACAAAAAAACATTTATATTATTAGGTTTTCTAGGAGGTATTGTTGTTTCTATTGTTGGTAGTGGTATCGATATATTAACATTTGCTTTTGTAACAGTCAGATATCGATTATCTGAAAAAATTGCTACTCCAACAAGTGTCTGTCTGATGGCAGTAAATTCTGTAGTTGGCTTTGTACTTCATGCTTTTTTGATTGGTGATTTTGGACTTCAAGAATTTCACTACTGGTTAGTTTGTATTCCTGTTGTCATCTTTGGTGCTCCTCTAGGAGCTTATTTCATTAACCAGAGAAGTCGGATTTTTATAGCGAATTGTCTCTATTTCGTGTTAATTGCACAATTTATTGGTGCTTTAATTGTTATCCAACCAACCGGTTTGTTAGCCTGGTTTACTTTAGGCACTTTTGTAACTGGGTTAATTATATTTTTCAGTTTGGATCACATTGGCAGAACATCTAAAAAATCACAAGTGTTTAATCTAAAAAACGGTTAATTGTAGGTGTATAGCCAATGTATTTAATCCCATGGTAAACTCAATATCTTATTTCTTATTTGCTTAACTGGTCACTAATGAGAATTGAGAATTGGTAATTGGGGAATAAAACTCTGTCTATTGACTACTACCTAGGGTCTGCTGAATAAGTAACAAGTAACAAGTAACAAGTAAAAAGTAAGAAGGAATGATATCAAATCCGGCTAAACACTTATCGTATCCTTCAACCTTGCAACCTTGCTCTTTTCCTTCTGCCCTCTGCCTTGGAGCCTTCTGCCTTATTGTCACCAAGGTGTAACGATTCCA
>JAAHGR010000879.1 GCA_010672425.1 Symploca sp. SIO2E6 | reverse complement strand
TATTTGCGCCGGATTTTTGATGCAGCGGAAAAGGGGGGAGGAATTTTGCTCTTTGACGAAGCCGATGCCTTGTTTGGTAAGCGAACTGAAGTGAAAGATAGCCACGATCGCCATGCTAACATTGAGGTGAGCTATTTATTGCAACGGATGGAGGCTTATCAAGGGCTGGCAATTCTTACCACTAATTTAAAGAGCAATTTGGATCAGGCTTTTTTGCGTCGCCTGCGTTTTATCGTCGATTTTCCGTATCCCAAAGCAGCAGAACGGAGCGAAATTTGGCAGCGGGTTTTTCCCAAACAAACGCCCACAGAGGAGCTAAATTTCAAGCAGCTCGGTCAATTGGATGTTACGGGGGGAAATATCAAATCTATTGCTCTCAATGCCGCATTTTTGGCAGCTGATGCTAACGAACCTGTGAAGATGAAACACATCCTCGAAGCCACTAGAACTGAGTATTTGAAATTGGGGCGATCGCTCACTAGTACAGAAACCAAAGGATGGAATATTTCTTTTGTTGATTAAATATTTGCGCTGCACACATTTCGGCTATACATTGCATAGGGCGTATGCAATACGCCCCTACAGTCTGCACCAATGATGTTGCCATGACACTTTTACCTGCACCACCTGCTCGCACCATTTCCCCTTAGTGTAGGAAGGATAATTGAAGGATAATTCTGTGTAGGTGCTTATATTAGCTGACGCAAAAAAATAACCTAGCCAGAAATGAGGAATTATAGCAATCCTGTTGAGCAATTGTTATCATAGGTAAAACACTGAGGTGTACTGATGACGTACCCCTGAGTCAGAGGGTGGCAATACCAGAAGCCAAAGTCTAAAAACTACAGACTTTGATGAATAAATAGCTTATCAATTGAGAATTTGAGGAAATAACGATGAGCAATCGCCAAAGGCTGGCTGATCTGAAGAATAATCTAAATCTACTATACAGAAAGTTGGGATACTTTGAACAGGAGCTGATTGAACGCGATAGCCCTTCGGCTAAATTCGAGTTGGAACAGAAGATTAAGCGAGAGATTCTCCCCAAAATTCGCCGCTACGAAGCAGAGTACTGGGAGTTGTACCCAACCGAAGCCATTATCATCTCAGAGGAGGAAGCAGAAACCCAACTTGTTAAAGTAGAACAAGCTGTTACATCTCTTGAGCGTATTCCTCCAATTGAGTATCCCTCTGAACTGGTGTTGCTACTGCAAGACATTCGAGCCAAGTTGGATGAGGGAGGAAAAGCCGCATCTGCTAAGTTGAAAGTTGCACTACCGCTGATTCCTGTGATCGCCTCTTATGAGCTGGAAATGGATACAGAAGAGTTCATGTCCAAAGCTTGGAAGTCAATCAAGGGCATGGTAATGGACTGGGAAAGTGGAAAAAAAAACCTGTCGAATTCGAGCGTGAGCTATCAATAACGATTGAAAACCTAGTTTGGGGTGCGCAAAGACCGAAAAAAACCGTTTTCAGCCAGTCCTGGGTGGGTAACGAGGCTTTGCTAAAACCACCCTATGGCAAGGTAATGAAAGCATGGTCAGATTCTAATGCTCAGAAGAGTGAGTCATTATTGCGTGGATATTTGCTTCAAGGAACAATTAATTGGGCAGATGGTAATAGATTAAATGAAGGAGATAGAGACTTTATAATTGATAGTTTATTAGGAGATATGGATAAATATAAAACAACCTCAAAAAAGGAAAAAGAAGATGTTGCTCAATTCCTAAAAGGTTTCTGGTCAAAATTAAAAACTAAAACTGATAATCCTTACAAGGTTGTTCAAGAAATACTTTCTTGGACAGAATGCCAACCCTTCTTTACTGAGAAAATTTGTAGAATTATTTACAACAATGAATCTAAAATAAATAAAGGTGAAGAAACGCAAAGGATAGCTATTATTGTAGAAAAATACTGTAATAACGATTCCGAAGATGAAGAAATTGCTAGTCATTTACATGGAATTTATTCTCTACTTATTGACAATGAAAATTATGACTCTTTCTGGTTACTGTTCAGCTACAGAAAAATCCTCAAAGAACAGGGAATTGAGGAAGAACTTATTAATGATGTTGTAATTAAGACCAGCCTAGACTTTCTACAAGAATCTCGATTGGTTGTTAATCAGCACAGTAAATTACAAATTCATAACTGTATCTACCAATCTATTTTCAATGAAGATTGGGTTGAAAGGCATATTCTCTATTCACGCCCTTATGCCCAAAAGCTCCTAAACTGGTTGGATTCTAACTGTCAAGACAACAGCCAGTTGTTGAACCAACAAGAAACGCAAGAGACTATCAAATGGGCACGAGAGAATGGCAATAAATTAACCTCTCAAGAGCACAAATTCATTAGTTTCTCTTTGGCTTCATAGTCAAGTTTGTAGGATTTTAATTTTAGTATGTAATGTGCCTTTTAAAATATTATGAATAATCTTCAGAAAGTTTTAGAAAATTTTATAGATAAAAATCAGGATAAAAAAACAGTTGAAAACTCCAGTATTGTCATATCTCAAGTAACTTATTGGACGAATAAAGAACCTGATTTGACTGATATAATTCTTAAGCTAATCTTAGAAAATAATTTTCATGTTCTTGACAGTGAAGAAGAAGACAAAGTTGAATATTTTGTGCAAAATTACATTATAAAAAATTGGAGAAATGGTGCAGCATCTCAACATCTGAAGACAATTTGCCATCAAATTATCAGACATCAGCAAAAGACCAAGGTTTTGTTAAAGTTGTACCAAGTTTTATCTTCAGAAAAAGTGCAAACAGATGACACTTTAGAAGTAAAAGCTTTGCTGCAATCAAATCTACTAGTTACCGAACATGGACAGCTAAAAGTTCATAACCCCATATATAAAGCTGTTTTTAGTAAAGAATGGGTAGAAGAAGAGTTGGAATCCGTGAATAAGCTACAGCCTTCTCCAAGAGATATAGAAAAGAACCAGACTACAGACAAATTCAATATTATCAATA
>JAAHGR010000878.1 GCA_010672425.1 Symploca sp. SIO2E6 | reverse complement strand
GTTAGGTGTTAGGCGTTTCGCCTCATCTTTAACCAAAATCTCCAGATCCCCGACTTCTTAATGGAACCTGTAATTAATTGGACAAACCGATAGAAGAAGTCGGGGATCTTCCGGTTCCCTTCTTCCCTAAAGGAATGAAAGAAACAAGCAAAATCCTCTTCCCTCCTGCCTCGGAGCCTCGGAGCCTCGGAGCCTCGGAGCCTCGGAGCCTTTAACCAGATGGTTGCAAATTCAGTTCCAGGAAAGGTTCCGAAGACTCATCCAATAAGATAGTACTTGGTTGCGCCGGTTCGCCATTAATTTGTAGAGTGAAACTACCTTGGGGTAAACGTTCTAGGTAATACACTCCCGCACCATTGGTTACAGAAAATCGCCGCTGTGTTGCATCAGGGGTAATGGCTTCCACCCTGGCACCGGCAATCGGGTTGCCCGCTGCATCAGTAACGATACCGGAGAGAGTATAGGATGGTATCAGTGGTACAGATACAATCGTGTAACTACCAGCAACTACTTCTATGGCATAGGCATCAACTGTTGCTTGCCAGTCTAGGGGAAAACCAGAGGGGTCGAGATCTAGGCGATAGGTTGCCGGAGGTAGCTTGATGAGAATACGGTTGGTCTGAATTTCTGGACGGAAGGATTTGAAGGGTTGGTTATTGAGGATGAGCAGTAATTCGGGATTTTCGGTGTAGGTCTCTTCCCCATTGTCCCTTTTACCGTTGTTATTGCGGTCAAAGAACGGTAAGATTAGTACACCGCCTTTATTCCGAAAGCGGTCTGATTGCCGATCGCCTGGAGCAATTCCTTGTTGTAAATTGATACTAGCAAGCAACTCAATACTATAACTAGCTTGGCCTGTGGTTACGGATACTTCTTCATAACGTCCCCGCAGCAGCAAACCTGGTATGACTCCAATTTGTGCAGTGGTAACTAATCCGGAACCGCGACTACCTACTCCATACCCCAGTTGCATAGACCACAGATGATTACCATCTACTGACCTGGCAGCGGAACGATAGCGCCAACTTAAGGTTAACAGGTTATCGGAACTATTTTGGCTCCTGGTTTCGTAATTCAGTAATAGGGAATGACCGACATTGAGGAAGCTGCGACCGGAAAGGTTGTAGTCTAAATTGGATAGGGTGCTGATTTCATTCCCTTGCTGGGTAAATTCTAAACTCCCTAGACGTTGAGTCAGATTCCAGCGGAAGCGGTTTTCCGTATCCAGTGTAGCACGGGCAAAAGTAAAAAAGCCCCTACCACTGAAGGTAGTTTGTGCTCCCACAGCAGTACTATCCCGACTGTTGTAGCTTCCCAATAAGCTGAAACCAGGGGATACTCGCCAGTTGAGATTGACACGCTGAGAAATACTATCGCTATTAAACCGAAGACTAAGATTAGTTGTTGGGTTATAACGGAGGCTAGCATTGACATCCCAACTGTCTTCCTCATCAGGGGAAACCACCGTAGCTGCTAGTTCTAAAGGAATGTCTGCTGGTCTCAAAAAAAATTCTCCGATACCTCGAGGAACTTGATCGTATACACCACCAATCCCAATAGTAACATCTTCTAATACACCCCAGCGTTGGTTAACTCCCCCTTGGACATTAGTGAATTCTCCCACAAAATTCTGTTCTTCCCGTCCAGAAGCTTGCCGCCGGATGCCAGCGGAGACAATAGTAGCTGAGGCTCCAGCAGGGATTTGTCCTGGTACAGTAGAGAAAGTCGCATCTCGAATTTCCGGTTGGGCAGTCAATCGTCCTTGAGGATAGAGTAAAACACGATAGTTACCGAAGGAACGGCCACCGATAGGAACATCATCAAAACGATAGATACCAGAAGAATCCACTAGTACTTCTGCCAAAACGATATCACCAAATCCTTGAGTTAGCCGCACCAAAGTGCCTGGAGCTGCTTCTCCCACAATTGTCCTTCCCACTTGGGAAGCCTGCAACCGTTGTCCAGGAATAAACCCACCGCCACCCAAAGATGCTGGCGGTGTAAATCCCTGTCGTTGGATGGTAGTGAAACCCCAATAGTCTCCCGCTGCCTGAGTGCGCCAAAAACTCGGCTGAGAACCGACTACATAATCAGCAGCATCCGTCTGTTGTAAATATTGAGCTTCCCCTAGATTCCAGGTCCGGGAATTGAGTAATTCTGGTTGGTTCACTCGAAAGTACCAACTACCATCTAACAGAGTACCAACTGCTGTGAGTTCTCCTTGATAATCTAGAGAGGCAGTCTCGGAACCAGCAGCATTCACTCCTTGTTCAATAGCAGTTAAACTGAAGTTAGCTGGCTTGATTAGGGGTAATCCTTCTAGTTGTATGGGAATTTCGGTAATGCCAATTCTCCCTCCTCTTTTGCCCAACCAAGGAGGATTGAAAACGATCGCATATTCATTGATCTCAAATTCAGCAGGAACACCCAATAGGGTTTGGATTTCTTCAATCGAGAAGACTAACCCCAACTCTGGATCATTGCGCAATTGACTGGGGTCGATGCGAGTAATCAAACCAGGCGATCGCATTTCCAAAAGACCATCGGCTAAAGGGGTAACTTCCAGTTTTAATGCTTTAATTACCGTATCATAGGGCACTAGCCATTGTTCAAAATCAACTGCCTGAGAGCCATCTTCTTGTCCCCGCACTAAAACCGTGAAAATCACTGCCCGTTCACCAACATTCACTCCTACGGGTAGGATAGTAAAGTCTGCTTGTATTGCGGTTACGGGAGTTGTTGGATTTTCATAATTCATCAGTCCTAGCAAGTTGCCGTTGGTCTGAAACCAAGTGCGATCGGTAATTCCTATTACTAAACTAGTAATTAGGACTTGGGAGAATAAGTAACAAGTAATAAGTAACAAGTAATAAGTAATAAGTAATGAGTTATGAGTTATGAGTTATGAGTAACAAGTAACAAGTAACAAGTGATGAATAATTTATCCTAACCTAACACCTAATATTAAGGAAAGGATAAACAGTA
>JAAHGR010000877.1 GCA_010672425.1 Symploca sp. SIO2E6 | reverse complement strand
ATTGGCGCAAATTACAAGATACAGCATATGTGCGATCGCTGATTGCTAAGACCATTCCTGGCTACCAAAAAATTGGCGAGATTGACCGCACCCAGGAAGAATTTACCATTGATGGCCGCATTTTCAACGAACCGAAGTTTGCCACTCCCTCCGGTCGTGCCCGGATGGATGTGATACCATTACCAAAACTCTCCATGCCCAGTAAGGAGAGTTTTCCCATTCCCCAGAATGCGGTCGGTATGGTAGCCATTTTGGGTTCAGGACGCAGCTACGGACAGCATAACACGGTGGTTTACCGACAAGAGGATCAATATCGTGGTATGCCCCACCGCTACTGTATTATGCTCAACCCCAGCGATATCAAACAAGTGGGATTTAGGGAACATCAACGGGTCACCGTCCAAGGCGATCGCAGCAAACTCGAAAACATCGAAATCATCGCCGGACCGATTCGTTCAGGAGTTGCCTTTATGTTCTATCCAGAAGCTAATTGTTTGTTTAGTGCTACCATCGATCCCCAGAGTGGTACTCCTGCATTTAAGCGAGTTCCCGTCGCTGTTTATTGTTGAGAGCAGTGTCATACCTTGAAGACTTTTGAGAAGTCGGGGTTCTGGGCAGTTGGGGATCTGTGACACTAGTACACGCGGGCGATCGCATTTTCCCAGGTTTCTTGGTAATGTGGAACTGGCATCTTGCCAGTGCTCCGACTATTGGCGTTCGATTATATATGAGTATCGAGGAAGCAGTATTAGAAAAGTTACGGCAGTTACCTCTAGCTAAGCAGCAGGAGTTATTGGATTTTGCTGAATTTTTGTATCAAAAAATCATGGTTAAGTCCTCTTTATCCAGTGTTAAAGGATTATGTGCAGATTTGAAGGTAGATATTACGGAAGAAGAGATTGCTGAAGCACGAAAAGAAATGTGGGGGAATTTTCCCAGGGATATCCTTTGATGATATCGGTAGTAGCAGATACACATACTGTAATTTGGTTATTTTCGACTTAGCAAGATTGTCAGAAGCAGCGTTAACAGCCTTAGAAGAAGCAGTTAATGCAGGAAATCCTATCTATGTATCCGCTATCTCAATCGTAGAAATTGCTTATTTGGTTGAGAAGGGACGCTTGGCAGAAGAAGTACTCACACGTATTTTAAATGCTTTGGATGACCCTAAAGTGGGTATTACCTTAGCATCTCTAGACCGCAATGTGTCGGCAACAATTCGAGAAATTGACCGGGCAACGGTTCCGGATATGCCAGATAGGATTATTGCAGCTACAGCTTTGTCTAATGGTCTTCCTCTTGTGACTCGTGATTTGAAAATTCAGGAGTTAACTAATATTCAAACTATTTGGTGAAGCGGAATTCAATTTTCAATTCAGAAGTTGACAAATTCTGCTATTTCTGGGATTATATCTAATAATGGAATAGGTGTGGGCATATAAACTATTTTCTCAATTTCCCAGCGTTCAAGAACCCCGACTTCTTTAAGAAGTCGGGGTTCTGGGAGTCTCCCGGTTAGAATGATGGTGCATCCGGTGAATTGGTTATTGGCTTTGCGTATAATATCCTTGAGATCAACGAAAAAATGATTACCCTTCCTGGCTACCAAATTCTCAACACCATTTCTGAAAATGACCGTACCTTAGTTTATCGAGGTATCAGGGAGCAGGATAAGCAACCAGTGATCCTCAAAGTTCTCAAGCAAGATTATCCCACACCATCGCAGTTAAACCAATATCACAAGGAATATGAGATTACTCACAACCTCAATCTTGATGGGGTTGTCAAGGCTTATAGCTTAGAAAGGTATCAGCATACTTTGGTTATCGTTTTCGAGGACTTTGGCGGAGAATCCTTGAGCAGATGGCTTGATAAAAGGATCAAAGCAAGTAGAGGGGTACTGTCCTTAGCCGAATTCCTGAGGATGGCTATTCGGATTGCTGATAGCTTAGGCAATATTCACGCTGCTAATATTATTCACAAAGATCTTAACCCAGCAAATATCATTGTTAACTCAAAAACAGGGCAGGTCAAAATCATTGATTTTGGTATGGCTACGGTGTTGAGCCAAGAACCTACTTCCGTCAACAATCCCCATATTTTAGAAGGTACTCTGGCCTATATATCTCCAGAGCAAACTGGTAGAATGAACCGTCCCCTAGATTACCGCACCGATTTTTACTCCTTGGGTGTCACCTTCTATGAATTACTTACTCATCGATTACCTTGGGAAGCAACAGATGTACTAGAGTGGGTTCACTGTCATATTGCTAAACAACCAGTATCACTAAGGGAAGGCAGGAGGCAGGAGGCAGGAGGCAGGAGGCAGGAGGCAGGAGGCAGGAGGCAGAACCCACCCCTAACCCCTCCCAGGAGGGGAACCGGAGGTAGTCCCGATGACAAAAATTCACCACCAGAGGATGAAGGTATACTCTTTCCCATTCCCAATTCCCAATTCCCAATTCCCAATTCCCAATTCCCAATTCCCCACTTACAAGAAATTCCTGAGGTTGTCTCGGATATAGTGATGAAGTTGCTTGCCAAAAATGCTGAGGAACGATATCAAAGTGCTTGGGGACTCAAGGCTGATTTAGAAACCTGTTACAGGCAATTAGTCACTACTGGCAATATTGAACCCTTCCCTCTCGGTACTCAAGATATTTCCGACAAATTCCAAATCCCTGAAAAATTATATGGCAGGGAACAGGAAATTGAAACCTTATTAACCGCTTTTGAGAGAGTCAGTGGTTATTCGTCATCTGTCAATGGTCATTCGTCATCTGTCATTAGTCATTCGTCAGAGGAACAAAACCAACAACCAACAACCAACAACAAACAACCAACAACCAACAACAAACAACCAACAACCAACAACAAACAACCAACAACCAACAACCAACAACCAACAACCAACAACAAATAACAAACAACTAACAACCAACAACAAAATTAATACAACACCTCAAAAACCTCGACCGGTCTCCTTCTACCTTTAACATTTACC
>JAAHGR010000876.1 GCA_010672425.1 Symploca sp. SIO2E6 | reverse complement strand
GGCACTAAACCCAAGGTGCAACAACTCTACAGGACTTTTCGTTAAGTCATATGAAGTTATTCTACCAAACTCACGTCCCATCAGCTCTCTCCGGATTGTTAAGAAAGATGTGACTAATGCATAGCTTATTAAGGGGGGTTAGGGGGGATCAGAACGCGCTGATACTTGTAACTAGCAACTTACGTTAATACTGTTGTCTGTTGACAGATGAATTGTTGCCTACTTTTGCTAATAACCCAACAACTCCCTCGCCGCATCTGCTAACTTATAGCGGTTGTATTCTTGGAAGATTTCTAGAGATTCTTGAGCAATAGCCTCAACCTTATCGCGATTTGCGATAACTGGAATTTCCAGGTAGGCTCGTGCCATATCCAAGGCTTCTTCTGCTCGAGCTATTATTTGTCCTAATTCGGTAAAATAGGTAAAGCCAGTATGGTAATATTCCTCAAATTGGGCAATTTGGTCTGCTAGGGATGGCTCATCAGCAGAAGTAAGCACAATCTCACTCCTCTCCGCGTCCCCGCGTCCCCGCGTCCCCGCGTCTCCCCCTCTCCCCGTCACCTCCGATAGGCGCAGGCGTTCTGACCAGAGTAAGCCGAGGGTGGTATAGTCGTAGGCGAGGTTTTGTTTGTATTCCCCGGCGGTATTGATTTCGATGGCTTGACGGATGTTTTCTTCCGCTTGGCTGAGTAAGTTGAAGGCTGCTGCTGTATCTGGGGTGTTTTTCCCTAGCAAGCATTGGCTTTTACCAATATTTCTCAAGCGTTTAGCTGTACTCTCATCTTGATTGAGCTGCTGGTGGAGATGGTAGCTTTTCTGGTAATATTCAATGGCTTTGGTGTAATCTCCCGCATCTTGGTAGGATTTGGCTATCCATGACCATTGGTTAGCTACCTTCTGTTGTAGATCTAATTGCTCGTAGAGTTGGCGGCTTTGTTGGTGATATGCGATCGCGTCTTCGTATTTACCCCAATCTTGATATATTCTCCCTAGCTGATAGTAGGCTATAGCCACTGATGATTGGTCTTCTAGCTGCTGGCGTATTGTCAAACATTGTTGCTGATATTCAAGAGCCTGCTGATATTTACTCCATTGGTGATAACAATTACCTATCCAGAACCACTGGTTAGCTACATTCTGCTGTAGATCTAATTGGTCGTAGAGTTGACGGCTTTGTTGGTAATATGCGATCGCGTCTTCGTATTTACCCCAATCTTGATAGATTCTCCCTAGCTGATAGTAAGCACCTGCTATCTCCGATTGGTCTTCCAGTTGCTGGGATATGGCTAAGTCCTGGAGTTCACACTCAACTGCTTGCTCATACTTGCCCCATGCTCGATAACAATCAGCTAGGTTGTACCATTGGGTAGCTACACTCTGCTGTCGCTCCAATTGCTCGTAGAGTTGGCGGCTTTGTTGGTAATATGCGATCGCTTGTTCGTACTTGCCCCAATCTTGATAGATTTTCCCTAGCTGATAGTAGGCATCTGCTATATTTGGTTGGTCATCCAGTTGCTGGCGGATTGCTAAATCTTTGAGTTCACATTCTACTGCTTGCTCATATTTGCTCCACTCGCGATAGCAATCAGCTAGCCAGCACCACTGATTTGCTACCTTCTGTTGTAGATCTAATTGCTCGTAGAGTTGGCGACTTTGTTGGTAGTATGCGATGGCATCTTTGTATTTACCCCAATCTTGATAGATTCTCCCCAGCTGAAAGTAGGCTAAAGCCACTGATGATTGGTCTTCTAGCTGCTGTCGTATCGTCAAACACTGTTGCTGACACTCGACTGCTTGCTCATACTTACTCCATGCTCGATAGCAATCAGCTAGGTTGTACCATCGGGTAGCTACATCCTTCTGTTTCTCTAATTGCTCGTAGAGTTCGCGGCTTTGTTGGTAATGTGCGATCGCTTGTTCGTATTTACCCCAATTTTTATAGATCCTCCCTAGTTGTTTATAGGCATCAGCTATATTTGGTTGGTCATTCAGTTGCTCACGGATTGCCAAATCTTTAAGTTCACACTCTATTGCTTGCTCATATTTACTCCACTCGCGATAGCAAACAGATAGCCAGTACCACTGGTTGGCTACGTTCTTCTGACGCCCAAGTTTTTTGTAGAGTTGGTAGCTTTGTTGGAACTGTGCGATCGCGTCTTCGTATTTACCCCAGTCTTGATATATTCTCCCTAGTTGGTAGTAACTCACAGCTACTAATGATTGGTCTTCTAGCTGCTGTCGTATTGTTAAACATTGTTGCTGATGCTCAAGCGCTTGTTGATATTTGCCCCATGCTCGATAACAATCAGCTAGGTTGTACCATTGATTAGCTACATCCTTATGTTGCTCCAATTGTTCGTAGAGTTCGCGGCTTTGTTGGTAATGTGCGATCGCATCTTCGTATTTACCCCAATCTTGATAGATTCTTCCTAGGTAATTGTAAGCTGAAGCTACACCTGATTGATCCTCCAGCTGCTGGCGTATTGTCAAACACTTTTGCTGATGTTCAAGGGCCTGCTCATATTTGCCCCACTCGCGATAGCAACCAGCTAAGTTAATCCACAAAATTGCTATATCCTGCCGTCGCTCTAATTGCTCAAGGAGTTCACGACTTTGTTGGTATCGTGAGGTCGCATCTTCGTATTTACCCCAGGCTTGATAGATTATCCCCAACTGATTATAGTTTACTGCTACTGATAATTGGTCTTCTAGTTGTTGGCGTATTGTCAAACACTGTTGCTGATGCTCTACTGCCTGCTCATACTTGCCCCATGCTCGATAACAATCAGCGAGTAAATACCATTGGTAAGCTACATTCTTGTGTTTCTCTAATTGCTCATAGAGTTGACGGCTTTTTTGATGATATGCGATCGCTTCTTCATACTTACCCCAATATTGATAGATTCTCCCTAGCTGGTAGTAAGCTAAAGCAATTGATGATTGGTCTTCTAGCTGCTGGCGTATCGTTAAACATTGTTGCTGATGCTCTACTGCCTGATCATACTTACCCA
>JAAHGR010000875.1 GCA_010672425.1 Symploca sp. SIO2E6 | reverse complement strand
TGCACCGACCAGGGTCTTCTTGCAAATCAGTGATAGCCGCGATCGCTCCTTTGTCTAGAGCAACTTCGAGGAAATCATGTCCATCGTATTTTTCTCCCCGCAGTGCCAAGAAAATTTCACCTGGTTTAAGGCTGCGAGTATCGGTGGTAATACCCTTACATAGGGATGTGCCCACTTCCGCCGGTAGATTAACCGGCTCAGCGGCAAGAATATCAACTAATTGAGCTACAGGAAGCCGACAAGGCATAAGGTTATCTGCCCAAGTTCATTAAAATTAGGTTTTCGCAAAATAAGGATTTTGCACAGTCTAGTTTCGGGTGTTAGGATTATTTAGTCAATAAATTTTTTTAAATTTTGACTAATCCTGGGGGAAATTTGTAAAGATTTGGTAAAAAAACTCTTCTTTTACCAGAATAACTGTTTACAGTTAGGGGCATGATCTACTATGACCTTAATCTATGAGCTTACTCTTAAGCTAGAGTAGCTCATAAAAATGTATCAATTGTTGCCGTCCACCCAGAGTGCAAATTAAATTTAAATCTTATTATTGCCTACAATTAATTTTTGATTAGTTCTAGTGTCTGCACCTAGGAGGACTCAAATCTAAGTGAATACATTAATGGACTCTGACATTAGACAAACCAGCTTGGCAGAGCAAAAACTGTATGATCATCTACTCAATTGTGTCAAGCATGAGTCACCAGAGCAGATGATTGAGCGCTTCAAATGTCTCTTTATGGAGGGAGCAAAATACACTGATTCCCAGATATGGTCTGCTTTGGAGATGCTGGCAACTGACAAGCGAGCCGAAGAAGAATTCAAGTTTATCCTCAATCGCTGCTGTCATATCCTGATCAATCGCTGGCAGATACAACCTCACCTACAGAAGGCAATTCCTGAATTAGTAGGTTTGTTCGAGAACCCTCATGCTTATCCAATGGGTTACTCTCGTGGCTCAAGACGTCTGCGGCAGTTAGTCCAGTTATTTATACAGACAGAGCAATATCTTACCCTACGGCGGTTGTCCCAGGTGATGGATCAAACCACCCAAGAAGAGGACAATAATTCTCAGCCAGTAGGAGCTCTCATACAACGATATCCTTATTTATACGAGCATTGCCTGCTGAGTGAAGATAGCAGTTATGAGCATCAGCAAACCGTCAGGCAAATTCGCGCTAGGATTCAACAACAGTTTGAAATTGATTTAGCTGGATACATAACCTATCAAGTGCGTTGTGCCAGAGAAAAACACAGGCAATCTCTAGCAGTGCCACCAAAAATTATCCAGCCAGTCAAAAACCCTACTCTGTTGAGTGATGATGAGTTAAGGACTGCTGTCAGGGAATTTGTTGGTAAAGTACAAGGCAGCGATACCTACCGGGATATTGCCCATAGTTTCCTCACCCATAGTAGTTACACTAGCTTATACAAATATTTTAAGGATGATTTGTATGAATACCTGACAGCTTCGATTGATTCATCCTATGGTAAACGTTATTTTAATGACCGACTGTATAAACAGATCAAAAATACCCTAACTCTGAGCGATTACCACCAGCTCAACGAATTCCTGATTATCAGAACCTGTAGCCAGTTGTTGAATTTTTTAGTAGTAGAGAATGCTCAGCGACCTAATCACTATATCTTTGTCGATCTGATTACCAACCTAGGTGCTACCTCCACTACTGGTATCTTGCTCAAAGTGGTATTGCTATCGAGTAAGGTAAAACCTTCTTTAGAAAAGCGGTTTTCCATTTTGTTCAGCCACTACGAGTCTGCCAACAGAGACGGCGTACCCTGGTTAATCAGATCTCTGGAAAACGTCAATGTTGCCTTAAGTGTCCACTTTGGAGCAGCAGATCTTTCCTGTCTGAATTTATATGAGTTTGATTAAGGTAGGTGGTAGGTGTTAGGTGTTAGGTGTTAGGTAATTGATTTTTAAGTTATTTTTTCCCTATTCCCTGTTCCCAATTCCCAATTCCCTATTCCCTATTCCCCACTTACAATACTACGACTATTATAAAGACTCATAGCCTTTTCCACCCCCTCCCGGAGAGCAAGTTCCACTGTTTCCACGACTAGTTCGAGCACCTGAGAGATTAACTCCGTTTCCTGGGCAGAAAATTTCCCTAGGACATGGGAAATAGTACCCTTGTCCGGATTAGACTTGCCAATACCAATCCGTAAACGAGGAAAATTTTGGGTACCCACATGAGCGATCGCGGACTTCATGCCATTGTGTCCTCCTGCTGAACCAGAAAGACGCAGCCGCAGACGACCTAAAGGTAAATCCATATCATCATAAATAATCAGTAGGGCATCGGGAGGAAGCTTGTACCAATCCATTACAGCACGAATTGCTTGACCAGAGCGATTCATATAAGTCAGGGGTTTGAGTAAACGCACCTTACTTCCCTTAAACCCAGTCCCTTCCCCAAACCATCCCTGAAAGCGGCGGTTTTCACTTCCTTCAATTTGTCCCCGACGTGCCAGACTATCAACTGCGTCAAAGCCAATATTGTGTCGCGTTTTATCATATTTGGGTTCTGGATTACCCAAACCCACAATTAGTTGAGGAATTACCAAGGTAGATGGTGGGATAGCTTTTGCCATTTTGTTCGACTGGGGCTCCTTATTTAACTAATGGTGGGGGTTTGGGGGAGGCAATAACTCCCGCGCTATAATCCTTGGATTTAGCGCCGGGATACATAAGTCGGGGATCTCGATGAGTTAGTCAGGATACTGAAATAGGGATTCTAGATAAACACGAGCACAGGCTCGATAAGTTGGGGAGGTTTCTGGTGTCCTACCATTTCCATTTTGGAGCAAAAACAGTGATAGGGCTGCGGAGAAGACCCGATCATGATCCCAGTTAGGGTGATTCTCTAAATAGCCTCTGAGGGACTCGTGCAAGTCTTCAGGGATTTCTGCCAGGATGCTTACGGTTGCGTTCATATTTACCTCTGGTTTCATGGCGTTTTGGTATAAAGGAAACTATCTTTCTATGCCTCTTG
>JAAHGR010000874.1 GCA_010672425.1 Symploca sp. SIO2E6 | reverse complement strand
GCTGGCATCCCGTCAGAGCAGCAGGTATAGTGGCTACTAGCTGAGCTGTTTCCAAAATATCCACCCCATGTACTGCCATGTGTTGCGCTTCAATGTCCAAAGGCTCACATTGAGGATTCACTAGCACCAACTGAGATAGTCCCATATTTTTCATCACACGAGCAACTGCTCCCACATTCAACGGGCCAGCTGGTTCTACTAGAATAATTCTTACTTGCGCTAATTCCATCTCAAGTTTTGCCGTTAGGGAGATCAAATGTCCCTTTGTTGGTAAACATACTAATAGTAATTGCTATTGCATCTAATTCGTTCATCTGATAGTACAATTGTTTTTATGACCAGGCTTTCCATTGATCTATAGTGGAACGCTTGAGGGATTAATGCATGAATGATCATTTCCTAGGGAAGGCAACTGCTCAGATTCTAAAGTACTACAGTTTTTTAAGGAGGGTAGTATGACATTAGATGTAAAAAAATTCTTTCAAGCCACAAGCCCCGAAAAACCTTTATTTTTAGACAATTCCGAAGAAGAGCAGCACTATTACATCGATTTCTCCTCAGTGCGCGGTGGAGAGGTGATTCAAGATTTATTTGCTCAAATCACATTTATTCCTGATATACCTACTCGTCAGCTATTTACAGGACATGTTGGCTGTGGCAAGTCTACAGAGTTACTGCAACTCAAGGCAAAGTTGGAGCGAGAAGGATTTCACGTTGTTTACTTTGATTCCTCTAAAAATCTAGAGATGGCTGATGTCGATCTCAGCGATATTTTACTAGCGATCGCGGCACAGGTGAGTGAAAGCCTAGACCAAATTGAACGCAATCAACCCAGAAATACTGAGGATCTGCTCAAAAAAGTAGGGAATTTGTTGCAAACTGAAATCAAACTTACTGCTGAAGGTTCGGTTCCTGGCATGGGTAAAGTTGTTGCTAGTACAGAGGGAGATTTTTCCGTTAATGTCCCTATTCCTGGGGTAGGTGAAGTCAAAGTTGACAACAGGGAAGGGTTTTCGCTAGTTGCTCCCTTAATTGGCAAAATTACTGCTAAGGCGAAAGCTAGCCCTGACTTCCGCGACAGGTTAAGGGAACATCTGGAACCGAAGACTAGTGCGATTTTAGAAGCTATTAACTCTGAACTACTAGAACCGGGAATCAAGGAACTTAAGGAGTACGGCAAAAAAGGATTGGTAGTCATTGCCGATAATCTCGAAAAAATGCACAGTACTCCCAGGTTAGGAGTTTCCCAACCAGAATATCTGTTTGTACAGCGGGGCGAACAGTTACGGGATCTAAATTGCCATGTCATTTACACCATGCCGATGGTGTTGAGGTTCTCCAAGGAATCTGGTAATTTGCTCCAATATTTTCAACAACTCAAAATGCTGCCGATGGTTCTGGTACGATGCCGTGATGGTAGTGAGTGCGAGTCAGGAATAGCATTGCTGCGGCAAATGGTACTGGCAAGAGCATTCCCCAATCTGGATGAGGAGCAACGTCTGAGCAAGATTACCGAAATTTTTGATACCCCTGAGACTTTAGATCGTTTATGCCGTGTCAGTGGAGGTCATGTAAGGAATTTGCTACGCTTGCTCAACAACTCGATCCTAAAGCAAATGGGTTTACCCATCTCCAGCGAGAGTTTAGAAAAAGTAATTCGGGAATATCGCAACAATCTAGTATTAGCCGTTGATCAAAAGGAATGGGAATTATTGCGCCAAGTAGCGCAAGAGAAAAAGGTTGTGGTAAATGATGGATACGAACAACTAATTCGCAGTATGTTCGTCTATGAGTACCACCAAAAAGATATAGAACCTTGGTTTGATATCAACCCAATTTTGGCGGAAGCGGAGGAATGGCAGCAATGATTGATAATGAGAAATCCTTAGAAGAACTAGTCTGGGCAATCACTATTGCTCCAGGGCGATTTTCCCTGATTTTTGCTCGCTGCAATTACATTAGTTTACGGGAGCAACAAGTGCAGCATCTCCACAAAAATTGCTCTGTTCCCATCCGAGAAATTACTCTCCAACCGTCTGCCAATAAACTCTACTCCCAGATTCAAGCGGAACTGGGAGAGGAAAAGCCATCGGCAGTTATGGTTTTAGGCTTAGAGTCAGTTAAGGAGCCAAATATTGATGATCTGCTGAGTTCAATGAACCAAGTGCGGGAGGAGTTTCGCAAAAATTGTCCCTTCCCTTTAGTGTTGTGGGTTAATGATGAGATTGTGCGGAAGTTGCTTCGGCAAGCTCCTGATCTCGAAAGTTGGGGGAAATATACGGTATTTGTCAGATCTACGGATAACTTACTAAAGTTTCTCCAACAGAAAAGTGATCACCTATTTGACAAGGTTTTGGATACTGGTGCTGAGTGTTTTCTATCCAATGAGGAGATTTTAGGTCCCCATTCTTACCAAGAACTATATGCAGCATCCAGGGATTTAACCAAATCTGCTCAACAATTGCCTCCTGATTTAGAAGCCTGCTTACAATTTGCGCAGGGTCGAGCTAGGGATTGCTTAGATGATGCTATAAGGGATTATCAACAAAGCCTGTGGTTTTGGCAGCAGAGCAATAACTTCGTGCGCCAGGGAGTACTATATTTTCATATTGGCTTATGTCATTATCGTCAGGGTCAATTAGACCGAACTAACAGTCAAGAACATTGGCAAAAGGCCAAAGATTCTTTTGAAGAATGCCTCAAATGCTTTCAACAAGAGAAGCGTGACGATTTGGTGGCCAAGTTTAGTGTTCAAAAAGGCAAAGCCCTGCGACGGTTAAAACAATGGGATGAGTTAAAAAAGTTAGCTAGCAAATCCCTAAAATTGGCTAAAAAATATAATTTAACCCCACAGATTGCTCAAAATCATGGCTTTTTGGCTCAAGTGGCTTTAGAACGGAAACAATGGCGTCCAGCCAAACAACAAGCAGAAAAAGCACTGAAAAATCTACATACTCTCCCCACTCAACAGCACCATGATCAAGGGTTATATCTACTGCTTTGAGCCAAAAGCAGTAG
>JAAHGR010000873.1 GCA_010672425.1 Symploca sp. SIO2E6 | reverse complement strand
TGTATAGCCAGTACCTCCTTTGAGCCACTGCATAATCAGCACTCGATGGGATTTATCTGTACTAATGCCTTTACCAATGGCCTGTAGAGCCTTACCGAGAGCATTGGTAGATTTACCCTTACCTGCACCAGTATAGATTTCGATACCTTCAATCCCTTGTTCCCGAGATACGGGATGATCGTGAGAGACCGATTCCGTGTGCAAATCCGCCAGATCTAGTAGGGATTGGGGAGTACCCCGACCTGTTACAATAATTTCTAGACTCTCAGGCTTGTGTTTGAGGGTATCAACTACTTCGTTCACTGGTAGCAAACCCAAATCGAGGACTGGATTAAGCTCATCAAGGACGACTACAGAATAGAGGTTAGAGGCAATTGCTCCTTTGGCCACATCCCAACCTCGTCCTGCCTCGGCTTGATCAAATGGTGTGACCTCATCTCGGTCAAAAAACGAACTCCGTCCAGTGCGCACCTGATCAATCAAGTGGGGGAAACCTTGCTGCAAGGCTTCGATGGCTGCATCTTCATCATAAGATCGTCCAGGTCCTTTGAGAAACCGCAACAACAAAACCCGGCTACCAGTGGCGGAAATCCCCAGTCCAATGGAGCGCAATACAACCCCCAAAGCCGCCTGGGATTTACCTTTTCCCACACCATCGTAAACGTGAATCTGACCAGTTAAGCGCTCAGAACGCTCAACTGCTGTGCGAATACCAATACCAGTTCTGGTCATTTATTGAAACCTTACCCAATGGAAGCATTTTACTCTTAGTAGGGAACAGGGAACAGGGAATGGGGAATGGGGAATGGAGAATTGGGAATTGGGAATAGGGAATAGGTAACAGGCAACAGGTAACAGGCAACAGGCAACAGTGATAAGATTTGGTGTATTGTAAAGGATGGGTAAGGAGCATCTCCCATGAAAGAAGCCGTTTTACCGCTAGAGACAATTCTGTTTCAAACCTTATTACTGCTGGTAGCGATCGCCCTAGAAGCCAGAGTTTTTTACTATAGGCTAAACTTTGGTCGCCAAACCAGCGTTAAATATGCTGTTTCCATCAACCTCCTGGCTACAATTATTAGTTGGTTATCGTTTTTCCTCTTGCAGCACTGGCTCCCCCAGGAATTAGAAATAGAAATTATTAATTTCGTTTTCTTCGATCGCATTGCTGCGAACCAGACCCAATCTATTACCTTACTTACGGTTTCTCTTGGTATTGCTGTTTTCTTTGTGACTTTTATCATTAAGCTCAAAGGGCTAGATCTGTTACAATTTATCCTCAAAGAGGATACTCCAACTACAGAAGAAGAACAAGAAGAAGAGAAAAAGGAAACTACTGGAGAAAACTGGCAAACTTCTTGGGCTAATTGGATTAATCAGGTTACAGTAGAGAGCAATCCTAATCAAGCAGCAGCCGTTCTCTTTGCCAATGGCTGTAGCTTTAGTGGTATAGTAGTAGTTTTGTTGATACGTTTCTTATTCAAGACCTAGATTTAATGATCGCCGGAGCAAAGCCATGATTAGTGCTATTATAAGTTTTATTATCAGAAAAATTTTTGATTTTTTCTTTAAAGCTATTCCTAATAATTTCAAGAAGATTATTGATCTGATCTTAGCAATAATTTTATTAAAATGGACAGCAGAATTGTTGAAAGGAATCATCGGTCTTTTTGTACCTCCCACTGCTTCCTCCTATTTTTCTTACCAAATTTTGTTCTTGCTAAGTCTGTTTTCTTATTTAATGTCCCAATTAGCCGATGGTTTTGTGAGAAAATTATTACTATCTCTAGTGGGAATTTTTCTAATTTGCGGAATTTACTGGGCAACGACTGCTAATAAGAAACTGTGGATTTATCGGGATGAGAAAGCTAAGCCTAAGAAAGAAGGTCTACCGTTAAGTTCCTGGATTACTGGTGCAATAGCCTGTATTTACCTTTTCGTCACTTTGCCGATGCTGCTGTTTGATCGTGTCCCATCTTCAGGAGGAGCAGCGGCTTTAGTTGCATGGCCGATAATTTCAGTCGTCATTGCTGCTTTGCCAAATTTCATGGGATTAGAGAAAGACGAATTAAAGGTAAAAACACCGCCACCGCTAAAGCGCCAAAACTTAGTCATTTTGTTTAGTATCAATATTTTGCTTAGTTGTTGGTTTCAGTTCTATTTCGTGATTCAAGACTGGTTGGCAGAATATCCGAGTCTGCTGGAGGATGATTTTAACAAGAGTGCTTTTGTCGTCAACCTCGTACCAACTCAGTTAAAAGAACAAATAGAAGATTTTGTGGTCCAAGTTGTACCAACTGAGTTAGAAGAGCAAATAGGATTTCAACCAAAACAACGCAGAGGAACTGAGATTTTAGAGGCAATGGAACTGCCTTTGCAAGATAAATTAGATGGTCAACCTTGGTCAAAAGTGGAGAAATTGCTCCTCCCCGAAGAGCTAAATAAGTGGTTTCCAGCTAGTGTAGAGCAAGTTAAGACTAAGTTGTCACCACTTAAGGAAGATAGACTGTGGGAAGTGACCTCAGATGTCTCCTCTCGGGACTCGGGATATAACTTAGAACTACAAGCAACTTGGCAAGGGCCTTATAATGAACCTCGATTGTTATATCCGATCCAAAAGTCTTGTCAAATTAATCCAGTTACCCCTCTAGCTGTAGTGACTGCTAGTGTCAAATGCGAACCGGTTAAGGGAGAGGCGGGAGGTAATGAGGCAATTGTATCTAGGGGTTAGGCAACCCACCCCTAACCCCTCCCAGGAGGGGGACCGGAGGCTCCAGGGTCCAAGGGAAGGTAGAAGGGAATTATAACTGTTTATCCTTTCCTTAATATTAGGTGTTAGGTTAGGATAAATTATTCATCACTTGTTACTTGTTACTTGTTACTCATAACTCATAACTCATAACTCATTACTTGTTACTTATTACTTGTTACTTATTACTTGTTACTTATTCTCCCAAGTCCTAATTACTAGTTTAGTAATAGGAATTACCGATCGCACTTGGTCTGAAACCAAGTGCA
>JAAHGR010000872.1 GCA_010672425.1 Symploca sp. SIO2E6 | reverse complement strand
CATCTTCTGTAGTGGCAACCAATGGTTCCTCATCTAACTCATTCGTTTCCTGCTCAATCTCCAATGGCTCTAACTCATCAACAGGAGCATCTTCTGTAGTGGCAACCAATGGTTCCTCATCTAACTCATTCGTTTCCTGCTCTATTTCCAATGGCTCTAACTCATCAACAGGAGCATCTTCTGTAGTGGCAACCAATGGTTCCTCATCTGACTCATCTGCTTCCTGCTCAATCTCCAATGGCTCTAACTCATCAACAGGAGCATCTTCTGTAGTGGCAACCAATGGTTCCTCATCTAACTCATCTGCTTCCTGCTCAATCTCCAATGGCTCTAACTCATCAACAGGAGCATCTTCTGTAGTGGCAACCAATGGTTCCTCATCTAGCTCATCCGCTTCCTGCTCAATCTCCAATGGCTCTAACTCATCAGTAGAAGCATCCTCGGTGAGATCCAATACCTCTTCCTCTTGCTCCTCCGTATCCTGAGCAGTCTCTGATTGCTCTGCTTGAGCATCACTCCAAGGAGAGTCATAGTGATGCCAAGGTAGGATTGGCTTGTTGGGTAGATTGTCCGCCAACACAGTGATGTTCTCCGGATCAGGTTCCGGTAACTTCAGACCCTCTTTGGAGGAGTTAGTTTGAACTTGTTTAGAACTCATAATCCGAACCTAGCCAAAACTACTCAAGTCGATCACAGGGAGGAAATAAGCTGCCAGTATATGCAAAGTAATCATTAAGGCAACGCTCCAAGTGACGTAGGCTGCATACTTCAATGACGAAGAGACATCATTGAGTCGCTGTTTATTTGCATTATATGTTTCTACTAGATTAACAAGCATTCGCAGTTGATACTCTTGTTGTGACAGCACGAGGTAGCGCTCCAAAAACTTTTTATCCCCTAAATTGGGAGAGACTACCAACTGACGGGGCAAAAAAGCGTTAAGCAGTAGAGTGAAATTTAGCAGAAATCCCAATAGTTCGGCAAGGCTGAAGGGACTGGGGAAAAATAATAGCCGCGAGATGGTTAAGCTGGTGAACAAGGCACCATTGGTGACAAACAAGATGTTAAGTTTTGTTGTCAAACTTTGACTTTGCTCTCTTTGTTGAGCTATGACTATGCGCACATCTTGAGCTGCGAGCTTTAGGGTTAGGGGAGAAGGTCCCTCAGAAGCTTTAGCTTTCTCAGAAGCTTTAGTTTTCTCAGAAGCTTTAGTTTTCTCAGAAGTTTTGGCTTTCTCAGAAGTTTTGGTTTTCCCAGAGGTTTTATGTGCCTCCGGTGTTGGCGATTTTTCTAAGGTTGGAGTTGTGTGAGAGGTTTTAGCTTTCTCCGCAGTTGGGGTTGTCTCCGGCGTTTGGGTTTTTTCTGGGGTTGGAGTTGTGTGAGAGGTTTTAGCTTTCTCAGAAGTTGGGGTTGTCTCCGGCGTTTGGGTTTTTTCTGGGGTTGGAGTTATTTCTGGTTCTCCTGATATATTCGGAGTCTTTTCTAGCAGGTTATTGACAGCGGCAGTCATTGCTGGGGAATGAGTCACACTTTCAGTTTTGGTAGCATATGTTTAACTACCAGCTTAATCCCGATAAATCCGGATTTCCAACTATATTTTGCGTTATTTGTCGTTTGTCCTTTGTTGTTTGTATTGGAGTTTAGACTAAATGCTGTTTCTACACCATATATAATGGTTACAACTTGAATAAGTACTCTATATATGGTGGATGGGGAGATGGGGGGATGGGGGAATGGGGAGATGGGGAGATGGGGGGATGGGGGGATAAGCTTATCCGAGTAGTATTGACCAATGACCAATGACCAATAACTAATGACCAAGAGTTTGGAAATAACTTACAATAGATTGAGCGATCGCTTGGGTTCCATCCTTATTCAACCTTGAGGATTGCCTAGGAGGTTGAGGCTCCTGATGCAAAAATTCCCAACCGCTGTGGAAAAATTCTGTCGGTGTCAGAATTTGATGATAAGAGTAATCTTGTAAACCCTCTAGTAGGATCTGAGCTTCGGCAAAACCATCGCGGGTGAGAGAAACTAGTGGGATATCTTGCCTTAGAGTCTCAGCAAAAGTACTGTACCCTGGCTTAGAAACCACTCGTCCACATAAAGGCATAAAATCTACTGGTCGGTAGTAATGACCAGCAACTTTTAGTAAATTGGGCAAATCAGGAGCCTGAGGGTCTAAGGTAATAAACTGCCAGTCAGGGAAGTTAGATAGTACCTGGTAGGGAATTTCCTGGAGACTGAGTCCCCCAAAGGTGAGTAGGATGGTTTTCTCAGGAGGTGAGGTTAAACCCAGCTTTTCGACCAATTGCTCTCGAGAGTAACGTGGTGTGCCACCAGTTAATCCAACATCTGTGATGTGAGGGAAAGCGCTCATTGGTTCATGTAAGGGAAGGCGAAATAAGCGATTGCACCTAGCATAACTCTCACTAATCCAATCTGCTATCTCTCCAAATTCTCCTCCCCAATCTCGATAAATGAAGTCCCAGGCAAAATTACTCATCATCCAGCAGGGAATTCCGGCGGCTTTAGCAATATCCACAGCGAGGGGGGGAATATCTGCCAAAATTAGTCCGACTCGGTTAGTGCGGATAAAGTTTACTTCCCCAGCAATAATTGAGTTGGCACTAGAGCGAATTTGCTGTAGTTTGGCCAAGGTTGCCTCTTGATCCATATTCAAACTGTCGGATTGAATGACACCGACATCAAAAGACCTGGGACGATGAATAAAGTCTCCAGGAATATAAGACTCCAACAACCAACGGGGTGCAGTGGTTACCAGCACTAGTAAAATTTCGGGACACAATTGTTGAATCGCAGCTGCTACGGAAGAAGTTCGTACCGCATGACCAAATCCGTGGCTAGTGATGGCAATATATAAAACTGGTCGAGACATGGGGAATTGGGAATTGGGAATTGGGAATTGGGAATTGGGAATTGGGAATTGGGAATTGGGAATTGGGAATTGGGAATTGGGAATTGGGAATTGGGAATTGGGAATTGGGAATTGGGAATTGGGA
>JAAHGR010000871.1 GCA_010672425.1 Symploca sp. SIO2E6 | reverse complement strand
TTTAGGTGTTAGGTCTTAGGTGTTTTAAGTAGTCGAACGTGAAAAAGCTGATTCGACAAGCTTTGTTCCCTACTCACAAGTCAGTAGGGAACTTCGGAACTTCTGAAGAGTCTAATTTCATCACCTGGTGGTGAAATCTTTTCATCGGGACTGCCTTGGAGTCTCCTGGCTACTGCCTTCTTGCACTAGCTTGTCGCGAAACCAGCTTTTCAACATTCGCTTGGGTTTGCTGTAATAACTGCTCTCGACTATTTCCAGCCTGAGTGAGGGTTGGCACTAAGTTACGAGCTTGTAATGCCATGTGAAGCTGTAGCTCAGCCACATATTCACTAATATCTTCCTGAAAAATCTTGTTTGGGGCTTGAGCAGAATTAAAAGTCAAAATGTTCTCCTTCTCCATACCTGGATTGCTTGTCAAAGTCAAGATCACCTGATCACTCATATTGCTCGAAATTATCACAGCCCTCTAGCAGTTGTTATCATTTTGCAATGAAGCTTAAAATTTTTAGTAATTCTAGATGAAGAAAAGTAAATTTTCGTAAATTAAGTGACATTTCTGCTTTATTTGTAATTTGTGTGATATGATTATAATTTTACTTATTCCCGCAACAAGAAATATCAATTCTTCCACATCACCAGTAAAACGCCACAGATAATCAAACCCAAGCCAATGGCACGACTTAGGGGAATTGCTTCTTGGAAGACAAAATAGCCTATAAGTACCGAGAAGATATAAACCATTGCTACCGAAGGACCAGCAACACTAAGATTCACCCGGGTTAGCAGCAAAATGTAGGAAATAGCTCCCAAACCATAGCAGCCAAGACCTGCCAACACGGCGGGAGTAGTGAGCATACCGGAAATATGACCGAGGACATTGGTAGCGTTTACCTTCCCTAACTGTGTAGCTCCAGTTTTGAGTAAAAATTGTCCAGCAGCACTGGTTAAGATTGAAATAAGGAAAAGTCCTAACTCTGGTGGGGTCACGAATATCTCACAAATATTATCTTTGTTTAGCCTCTATAGTTTACAGCCAGTTGAGACTAAGCCGGAGTTAGTTCCAACCATAAATGTTTGTAGATTGGATTTTTGTAGGTATTTTATGATGAACACTACTCAATCTTCCTACACCGAAGAGCAAATTTCGGCTTGGCTACGGGGTTTATTCACTATCGCTTGGGCTGATGGTCACTTTGATCCCCAAGAACAAGAGGTGCTGGCTCAACTAACTCACGAAGAACTATCTTCTGCCAATAATTTGCAATCTCTTGAGCAGCGAATTTCTCCTGAGGAACTAGCAGCAGCTTTAGGTAAAGACCCAATAACGGCGGAGAATTTTTTAAGAACTGCTGTGATGGTAGCTATAGCAGATGGTGTCTATTCCAGTTCTGAAGCGGATGTACTATACGAGTTTTGTGAGGCACTAGGCCAAAAGATAGAGGCTCTAGAGGCTTTGCGGCATACTCTTTATGAGGGCGAAGTAGTTCAGGACACTGATTCTGCTGGTGCCTTGCCTCAGCCACCGAAAGTTCCAACCCATCCAGATGCTCTCAAACCCATAAGGGAATGGTTAGATGGCATGGAAATGCATGATCCACGGGTTGCAAGATTCTTGTGTAAAATGATCCCTGATCAATGTCCCTTTGAACGAGATGTGAAGCTATTTGGTCACAAAGTTGTTCATATTCCCCCGATGTGTAAGCTGAATCCCCTCTATGAACAGTTAGTAGGATTACGCTTTCGAGCTTTATCTTATCTGGCTGATGATCAAGGGGAAGATGTTTCTCAGTACTTTTCGTGATCTGAAGGCTCCGAGGCAGGAGGCAGAACCCACCCCTAACCCCTCCAAGGAGGGGAACCGGAGGCAGGAGGCAGTCCCCATGAAAAAATTTCACCACTAGGTGATGAAAGTAGGAGCACTCCTAATTCCCTGTTCCCTGTTCCCTGTTCCCTACTAATGACCAATAACAAATAACAAATAACAAATAACAAATAACAAATAACAAACAATGCAATTCGTTGACTGGGCAGAAATTGAAGTAGTAGCGGGGAACGGTGGTGATGGCATCGTTGCCTTTCGGCGGGAGAAGTATGTGCCTGCAGGGGGACCAGCTGGTGGTAATGGAGGACGTGGCGGCGATGTTATCTTAACCGCAGTAGAAAACCTGCAAACCTTGCTGGATTTTAAGTATGTCCACTGCTTTCAAGCTGAGCATGGTAAGCGGGGAGGACCCAATAATTGCACTGGAGGCAATGGAGGCGATCGCTTGATTGAGGTTCCCTGTGGTACTGTTGTCTATAATGCTGATACTGGTGAACTAATTGCGGATTTGGTAGAGCTAGGTCAAACTTATTGTGTGGCCAAGGGGGGCAAAGGAGGCTTGGGCAACAAGCACTTCCTGAGCAATCGCAATCGGGCACCAGAGTATGCTTTACCAGGACTACCGGGAGAAGAACTAAAACTGCGTTTGGAGTTGAAGTTACTGGCGGAAGTAGGCATTATTGGTTTACCGAATGCAGGTAAGTCTACCTTAATTTCCTCTCTTTCAGCAGCACGTCCCAAGGTAGCCAACTACCCTTTTACTACTCTGGTGCCCAATTTGGGGGTGGTGCGTAAACCGACTGGTGATGGCACGGTTTTTGCAGATATTCCTGGATTAATTGCTGGTGCTCATCTCGGTACTGGTTTAGGTCACGATTTTCTACGCCATATTGAGCGGACCCGTTTGTTACTCCACTTAATTGATGCTACTGATTTAGACCCGATTGCTAACTATCAAACAATTCAACAAGAATTGCAAGCTTACGGGCGAGGATTAGAGGAACGTCCTCAAATTCTTGCTCTCAATAAAGTGGATGCTGTTGATGTAGCGACTGTAGATGAGTTGACTACGGAACTCAATCAACTGACTCAAGTACCAGTTTTCCCAATTTCAGCAGTGGCGAAAATCGGTTTAGACTCCCTGTTACAGAAAATCTGGCTGTCTTTAGATCAGTTGTTAGTAGTTAATTAAAAACTATCAGCTA
>JAAHGR010000870.1 GCA_010672425.1 Symploca sp. SIO2E6 | reverse complement strand
TCGGGAGTGGAGACGTCCTACTAACACCCCATCTTTAATCAGCTGAGTGGTGGTGGCGGGAGTGCCTTCATCGTCGTAGAAGTAACTACCTCGATGTCCTACTGGTGCAGCACCATCAAAGATTTGTAATTCTTTGGGACCAAAGCGTCGTCCCATGCTCATTGTTTCTAGCAAATCGGGATTTTCATAGGCCATGTCAGCTTCAGAAAGATGTCCGAAGGCTTCATGGACGAATAAACCACTGAGGATGGGGTCAATCACAACGGTGTAGACACCCCCCTTCACCGGTGGTAAGGAGAGGGCATCTACAGCTCGTTGAGCGGCACTGCATACCTGTGTATCTAGCTCTGTGAGGTCTTCGTAGGCTTTGCGGGAGCCGATGGTTTCCCTGCCAGTTTGCACAATGTCACCATTACGAGCCGTTGCCGCAAAGCGCATTTCCATATCTACCCAGGATTGATCAATCAGGGTTCCTTCGGAAGTAGCAATGATCACCCGCTGGATACTATCACCATAACGGACAGAGGTACTAGTGATACAGGGGTCAAAATTTCTGAGCAGTTGGTTATAACGATCGCACAATGCTTTCTTATCAGCCAAGGGAATTTGGCGAGGATCAGTACCAGTCAATGGTAACTTACAGATATCCTGCACTGGTTTAGTCGAAGCCAGGATAGTTTCTTCATCACCCACAATTCGTGCTGCGGTGATAGCTTCCTCTATACGTTCTGATAAGGTAGAGAGTTGATTGAAACTGCTCATACCCCAGCCTCCCTGATAACAGGCTCTCACTTGTCCCCCAATAGAGAGACCTTCACTAAGGGTTTCTACCTTCTCTCCTCGTAACACAATACTGGTTCCCTCGGATTCTTCTAGACGAATCGCTAAATAATCAACACGGGAGCGATAATTGGCAACCAAGTCAGAGAGTAAATTTTGGACATCAGCAAATACAGTTGGCATGGGAAGTTGTGAGTAATGAGTAATGAGTAATGAGTAATGAGCAGTAGTAGGACTTCAGTCCAATCTATTCAGTAAACCCTACTCAGTTGCTTGAGCAGCGGTTGCTAGTTGATATCCCAGGGCTTTTTTCTTCATCGTCTGAAATATATTGTAAAAACCATTGGCACGGGAAGGGGTTAAACTGACATTCAGACCAGTCTCCTGGATAAAATCGGGAGTAATTCCCACAATCTCTTCTGGTGTCAATCCGTTGAGTCCTTCAATTAACAAAGCCACTAATCCTTTTACCAATTGGGCATCGGAATCTCCTTGATACCAAACCTTTCCATCCTCCAGATTGGCTGTAATAAACACCTGAGATACACAGCCAGGAACTTTGTTTTCTGACGTCTTATCCGCCTCTGGCATTTCTTGCAGCTTCTTGGCGTACCATAATAGTTGTGCGTAACGCTGTTTAGGGTCTTTCCGCCGCTTGAAGCGATCGACAATGCGAGCAAGGGAATCTGGTAAAGGATTGGAGGTTGGTGACATACCCAGTGTTCAAACGATAATAACTAATGATTTTGATCCTAACAAGGCTTGGACTTGAATCGGGAGCATCCTACATTGGCAATGACTAATGATAAATTATCAAATTCCTCTTGGCTATCCCTGTTGCATCAGCATCGCTCGATTGCTGTAATTCGGACATCTAGCCCATTATTGGGACGTCAAATGGCACAAGCGGTGGCTCAGGGAGGAATGTCTTTGATTGAAATTACCTGGAATAGTCATCAAGCTGCTGAACTCATCACTCAACTGCGCTCGGAATTACCTACTTGTATTATTGGTACTGGCACGATCTTAAACCAAGAACAGTTACAGCAAGCAATTGCTGTAGGAGCACAATTTCTGTTCACTCCCCATGTAGACCCGAAATTAATTGAGTTTGCCGTAGCCAAGGATGTACCAATCATACCAGGAGCCCTCTCCCCGACGGAAATCATCACTGCTTGGCAGGCTGGTGCTAGCTGTGTTAAAGTCTTTCCCATTCAGGCAGTAGGTGGAGCAAGTTATATCAAAGCCCTACAAGGTCCTCTCCATGCCATTCCATTAATTCCTACTGGTGGTGTAACTTTAAACAATGCCCAGGAGTTGATCACAGCAGGTGCGATCGCGGTTGGACTGGCTGGAGATTTGTTTCCTCAAACTCTAATTGCTGATCATGATTGGCCAGCTATTTCTCAACGAGCCAAATCTCTTAGGCAACGGTTAATTAGGTGTTAGGTGTTAGGTGTTAGGTGTTAGGTGAGGTACTAGTTGTTACTTATTCTCCCAAACCCTAACTAGGGCTTGCTGCATGAGTAGCGATCGCTAGAATATTTTATTGGTTGCAATTTTCGTGATTTTTTGCTATCATTGGAATAATGGAATAGGTGTGCGCCTGTAATTCAACGGATATCGATATATGCCGACTAACCCACCCCTAGCCCCTCCCAGGAGGGGAACCGGAGCTTACCCTAGCCCCTCCCAGTAGTAGGTTGGGTGGAGCAAAGCAAATGTAGGTTGGGTGGAGCAAAGCGTAACCCAACAGTGAGTTCTCGCTCTAGATATTAATTCTGGGAAATACAGGGATTGCGATCGCATCCGTGGGAAGCTGAGATCTTGCACCATTATCAAGCAGCTTCAATATATTCACAGAGGGTAGTTGGTTGAGGAATGGGGAGCCCTTCCTCTGCTAAACCATCCAAATGAAAAGCGATCGCTTCTTTGATCTGCTGTTGTATCTCTTCAATTGTCGCACCTGTTGCCACACATCCCGGCAAATCTGGAACATAAGCTGAATAATTACTCTCTAGCTTTTCAATCACAATCCCATAACGCATTACTCTTCTCCTTCTATGGAATAAGTAGGTAGGGTTTGCTGCAATTTGTCGTCGATTGACAAATAACCAATGATATCAAATCCGGGTATATA
Organism: Symploca sp. SIO2E6; assembly: GCA_010672425.1. GTDB lineage: Bacteria > Cyanobacteriota > Cyanobacteriia > Cyanobacteriales > Coleofasciculaceae > Caldora. Next base: position 107 of record JAAHGR010000870.1, on the reverse strand, counting down.
CTTACTGTATAGATAGAGCCTGGTAAGTTTGATGCCCAAACACTTGATCCTAGGATTAGGGTCATAGCTAACTGCTACAACAGCCTGGGAGTTGCAAGAGTGGGAAG